>JALZVV010000223.1 GCA_023299935.1 Dokdonia sp. | reverse complement strand
TCCTTTTTTAAAGGTATGCAATACATCTTGTAATTTGATAAACACCTCATCTTTTACATTAGGAACAAAAGGCTTTGGTTTTTCCATACTATCTCTAAAACGCCCTCTCATAACCTCACTACGCACCATCTGGTGATAGCCTGCCATTTGCACTCCTTCTTCTGTTTCTTGGGTGTTAGGCACATCAATTGGATAGACATCTATAAGCTTAACAATCCAGTCTGCACTCGTTCCTGAAGTAGCTACATCAAGTTTTGCCAGAATCTCTCCAGCAAGTGTCACATCATTTTCTAAAACAGGAGTTTCATAGACCAATACATCTTCTCTGGCAGCCGCAAAACGCTGGTCATCTGACATATATTTTCTAGGCGTAAACACCATTTTCTTACCCTCTGCATAAGGTACTGGGTTTGCAGGGTCACTAATAAATGTCTCTGCTCCTCTCTCTGATGATGCAGAGCCGGCCAACCTATTATTCTCCCCAAGAAAGAAATTTGCAGTCATTGTGGTTTGTGGTGGCCAAGAATCAAAAGCTTTCCATTCTTTAGAACCTGTATCAAAAACTTGCGCTTCTGGAAGCATGGTATTATCATCACCTTCTCCTTTAAGCCAGTGATTAAAGAACTTGGTTTCAATTTCATTCTGGTAATACTTAGAAATATCATCCCCAAAATATACATTCCCTACTGCCTGTCTTTTCTTGTTACGTGCCCAATCGCCGTGACTCCAAGGTCCAAAAACGACCGTATTGTAATTATTACTACGTTTCTCAATATTTTTATAGGTTTCCCAAGGACCATATAAATCCTCTGCATCAAACAAACCGCCTACAACCATTACCGCAGGTTCAATATCTTCTAGGTGCTGGATAATACCTCGGGACTTCCAGAATTCATCATAATTAGGGTGTTCTTTGAGTTGCGTCCAGAATTCGTTAGTCTCATCATAGTATTCATCTAGATTAGACAAAGGCCCTGTTTTTAGGAAAAAGTCATATTGATCATCACTATCCAGTTTCGGGAATTGATACCAAGGCTCTGAAGTGGGGCCGTCTTTTTGATATCCAAATAAAGAAGTTGCTCTCCAATAACTCAATAGATATGCCCCATTATGATGAAAATCATCAAAAAAGAAATCGCCTATACAGGCTTGTGGCGATACTGCCTTGAGCGCCGGGTGCTTGCTTAACAAGGAATAAGTTGCGTAGAAACCAGGATAAGAAATTCCCCAGGTTCCTACTTTACCATTATTATTAGCCGTATTATTCACTAGCCACTCTATGGTGTCATAGGTGTCACTAGCTTCATCTATTTGCGTTCCTGTCTTATTAGGAATATAGGCCCGCATATTATCGTATTTCCCTTCACTCATCCATCTACCACGAACATCTTGTATCACTACAATATAGCCTTCTTTAGTCATTGTCATATTAGGAGCAAGCCGTGTTGGAAATTGATTAGCACCATAGGGTTTTGCACTATACGGCGTGCGCTTCATAATGATAGGATACTCCTTAGAGGTATCTTTTGGTGAATAAATAGAGGTGTGTAACTTTACGCCATCACGCATTTCGATTTGCACTTCCTGCTTAGTATAATTATCCGGGATTGAATAGGTTTCTTGAGCATACGCTTTCGCGAAAGCGAAAACAGTAACAAATACAAATACTAGTAATTTTTGCATAGTCTTAGTTATTATTAAAACGGGTGATTCCTTCTTTGAGCCAAGCTTCATAATCGTCTACATCGGGCGTATAACCGACAGGCGTATTTAGATTGGTCTCGTCGTGTTCCATAAGTACATAATAGGGTTGTGCATTTACCTGATAGCGTTCTATCTGAAAGTCACTCCATTTATTTCCTATGGTCTTAATGCGTTTTCCTGTCGTTTCACTTACATACTGTTCACTTTTAGGTAGGTCTTCCTTAGCATCTGCATATAAAGAAATGAGTACGACATCATTTTTAAGTAAATTGAAAATTTCTGGCTCAGACCAAACACGTTCCTCCATACGTCTGCAATTGATACAGGCATATCCGGTGAAGTCAAGAAGGATGGGTTTGTTCTGGGCTTTAGCGTAAGCTAATCCTTCGTCATACTCTGTAAAAGCCAATAAATCATGTGGCCCTAACTCTGCTCCCTCTGGGATAATGGCATCTGTACTCGCTATGCCATTCTTTGTAGAACCTACTCCATAAGGAGACTCACTATAATTCATAGGTGGTGGAAAACCACTAATAAACTTAAGAGGGGCTCCCCATAATCCAGGAATTAAATACACTACAAAGGCGGTTGTTAATAAGGCAAGGCACAATCTCCCTACAGAAATATGATTTACTTCACTATCATGAGGCAATTTAATTTTTCCAAATAGGTATAATGCCAGGCCTATCATTACGGCAATGATGATAGCCAAAAATACTTCGCGTTCTAAAAGGTGTGCTTGCAAAACCAAATCTGCATTGGACAAGAACTTAAATGCAAGAGCTAGTTCTAAAAATCCCAATACAACCTTAACGGTATTGAGCCACCCTCCTGATTTAGGTAAGGAGTTTAACCATCCTGGAAACATTGCAAAAAGTGCAAAAGGAATTGCAATAGCACTCGAGAATCCAAGCATACCAACTGCTGGTGCTAAACCGCCTTTAGAAGCTGCTTGCACTAGCGTGGTTCCAACAATGGGGCCAGTACAACTAAAGGAAACGATAGCTAAGGCTAAAGCCATAAAAAATATGCCTATAAGTCCGCCTCTATCTGCTTGTCTATCTACTTTGTTTGCCCAAGAATTAGGCAGCACTATTTCAAAAGCTCCAAGGAAAGAGATGGCAAAAATGATTAATAAGACAAAGAAAACAATATTAAACACAACACTTGTAGACAAGGCATTCAATGCATCTGCACCAAAAACTGCAGTAACTACTAATCCTAAAACTACATAAATAAGAATGATAGAAATCCCATAGATAAGTGCGTTGCGTATTCCAGCAGCTTTAGTTTTACTTTGCTTTGTAAAAAATCCAACCGTCATAGGAATCATAGGAAAAACACAAGGCGTCAATAAGGCTAGGAAACCACCACCAAATGCTAGCAGGAAAATAGTCCAAAGTCCTTTTTTCTCTTCAGAATCTTTAGATTTAGGTTCCATTTTATTTTCTTTAACTTCGGTTGTAGCACTTACCCCAAAAGCCTCAAAGTCATTAAAATCTGTAAATACACTTACCTCCTTTTTCTTTAAATCGTGTACGATATAAAACTCTTGATTGATACAAACATCTATACAGGATTGATGCTTTAAAATCGTTTTTATTAAGGTCGTTTTGTTATCCTTAAGTCCTATGCGTTGTGATACTCGGGCATCCTCCTTCCAAAACCACTCCTCTACTTCAAAAATCTCACTGTACTCTTTTTCTATTGGGCTTTCGGTAGCTTTACCATCTAGCGTGTAATCAGCATTCTCAGCATGTATCCACTCAAATCGTAAAGGTTGTGGTCCATAATCTGGAGTAAACTGACTATATACATGCCAGTCCTTTTCTATAACCGCATCATAATGCAAGATGTACTCTGTTTCAGACACCTTCTCTACTTCTCCGGTCCATTGGACAGGGTCGTATTTAGGGCCGTCTCCAAAAACTTGTGCTATTCCTACTATAGGAAAAATCAAAAACAGTAAGGCAATAATTAAATTCTTAAACTTCATAGGTATCGTAGGATATTTTTAATATGGTTTGTGTTGCGTCTGTTACTTTAAAACGGTCATCTGGACGCATTCCTATGAGCCAGACAATTTCATCCTGGCTACAAAGGATTTGTACTTCTTGCTTTTCCTTCAAAGATAGCTTTTCGTCCTTAAAAAATTTACTCAATTTCTTTTTACCTCCTAATCCTATAGGAAAGAAAACATCTCCGTCCTGCCACGATCGTATATGTAACGGAAATTTAAGACGATTCTTGTCTACAAAAATTTGATTTTTATCAGCCTGGCTATACGTTTCTACTGCTTGTAACTGGATTTTACAACTTCCAGCAGTTACACTATTTTCATAAGCCGCTATCCAGATGATTTCATTTTGCTTTTCTGAAGTTCTAGGCATCAGCTGCAAGCTAGTTCTGTCTTTAAGCAAACTATGACTTCCAGAAAAGATTTGCTTACCAGACTGCGCCTCGCTTAACGCATAAATATCATCCCAAGCTGTAAAGCCATATCCATCCAACAAAGCATACAAAACGGCATTGGGTTCTGGATGTGTTGCAAGTTTCACTAAGTCAATTGCAAAACCTGAACGCCCTTGAATACTGTCTATGGGATAGGTGAATTCTTGTCGTAATTGACTAGTATACAACGTTACAAGAGATTCTGTTTGTTTGAGATATTCTTGGGTTTTTGTGACGCCTTCTAAAAAATGTGACACTGCCTGCTCTAGCTCAGGAATTGCATGATGTCGTAAATGATTACGCAAATAGGCATCAGAAGCATTACTACTATCATCTTTCCAAACGATAGTATTTGCAATTGCATAGGCCTTTATTTGCTTTCGCGAAAAGCTTAGCAAAGGCCTCACCACATTCTTATTCTGAAGCGGAATTCCCGTGAGTCCCTTAATTCCTGTTCCTCTACTTAAGTTAATAAGAAAAGTTTCGGCAGTATCATTTGCATGATGTGCTGTGAGTATATAATCAAATTTATGGGTAAGTACCAGTTCTTGAAACCAAGTGTAACGCAAGTCACGAGCTGCCATTTGAGTGGATACTTTTTTCTCTTTAGCGTAAGCGTAGGTATCAAATTGTTTACTAAAACACCTAGTCCCAGCCTCCTCCATAGTGGTTTTTACAAAAGCCGTCTCCCCATCACTCTCTGCGCCGCGCAATCCAAAATTGCAATGTGCAACTGCAATATCCATATTATGAAGCTTGCACAATGCAAATAACACCATACTATCCAGACCGCCACTTACAGCAAGTAACAGTTTTTTATGTTGAACGTCTGGTAGGTGTTTTTTAATATAATAAAGAAACGTGGATTCCATGCTGATTTACACCCTTCCTTTTAAGGCATTAAATACCCAAGCAATTGCAAAGAAACCAATCCCTACAGCTGCAAATCCCCATCCAGCAACATCTTCATATCTAAAAGCTCCTAAAGCAATAAGTGATAATCCCACAATAATCATAATGAACGTCGCCCAAGCGAGTACGGTATTCTTATTCATTCCCATAGTCCTTTTTTTAGTGGTTACCTCCTCTAGTCACTTAAGGAAGTTGGTTCAAACAAATATCGTACATTTTACCTAATTGTTAACATTGGGAAACTATAAGGTTTTCGTAAATTCGATGATTCAAACTAGTTTTAAGAATGGACATTAACTTCAACAAAAACGAAGACCACAATAAATTACTCTTATCTGACCTGAAAAGACGCCTAGGTATTGTTGCTAAAGGAGGCGGAGAGAAACGAATTGCAAAACATAAGGCCAAAGGCAAAATGACCGCTAGAGAGCGCATTGATTTTCTAGTAGACAATCCTAAAGATTGTATAGAGATTGCAGCTTTTGCCGGCGAAGGAATGTATGCAGAGCACGGTGGATGTCCTTCTGGAGGTGTGGTTATTAAAATAGGATATGTCTCTAAAAAACAATGTATTATTGTTGCCAATGATGCGACAGTAAAAGCAGGAGCTTGGTTTCCAATAACAGGTAAGAAAAACTTAAGAGCGCAAGAGATTGCCATAGAAAATAATCTACCTATTATTTATCTAGTAGATAGTGCAGGAGTATATCTCCCTATGCAGGATGAGATTTTTCCGGATAAAGAGCATTTTGGACGTATTTTTAGAAATAATGCTGTAATGAGCAGTATAGGTATTACTCAAATCGCTGCCGTAATGGGTAGTTGTGTTGCTGGAGGAGCTTATCTTCCTATTATGAGTGATGAAGCCCTTATAGTCGATAAAACAGGAAGTATCTTCCTAGCGGGTAGTTATCTGGTAAAAGCTGCCATAGGTGAAAGTATAGATAATGAAACTTTAGGAGGTGCTACAACGCATTGTGAAATCTCTGGTGTAACCGATTATAAAGCCTTAGATGATAAGGATGCTTTGACAAAAATAAAAGGCATTTTTGACAAAATAGGTGACTATGATAAAGCAGGTTACAATCGTTCTGAACCTTCTCTTCCTTCTGAAAATATAGACGATATTTTTGGCATCTTACCGAGGTCTAGAGCAGATCAATACGATATGCGAGAAATTATCAAAAGGATAGTAGATGACTCTGCTTTTGAAGAATATAAAGAAGGCTATGGAAAGACTATACTAACGGGTTATGCTAGAATAGATGGCTGGGCTGTGGGTATTGTGGCTAACCAGCGTAAGTTGGTCAAAACTAAAAAAGGTGAAATGCAGTTTGGCGGTGTTATTTATTCTGATAGTGCAGATAAAGCCACTCGATTTATTGCCAACTGTAATCAGAAGAAAATTCCGTTGGTTTTTTTACAGGATGTAACAGGCTTTATGGTAGGAAGTAAAAGTGAACATGGCGGTATTATTAAAGATGGTGCAAAAATGGTAAATGCAGTGTCTAACTCTGTTGTTCCTAAGTTTACGATTGTAATAGGAAACTCCTATGGTGCAGGTAATTATGCGATGTGTGGTAAGGCATATGACCCAAGACTTATCGCCGCTTGGCCTAGTGCCGAACTGGCAGTAATGAGTGGTAACAGTGCCGCAAAAGTTTTACTACAAATTGAGAAGGCTTCTTTAAAGAAACAAGGCAAAGAAATTACCGAGGAAGACGAAAAGGCTTTGTACGATAAGATAAAGGCGCGCTATGATGAACAAATATCTCCTTATTATGCTGCATCACGTATTTGGACAGATGGAATAATAGACCCTAGAGATACTCGTAAATGGATTAGTATGGGTATAGAAGCCGCAGACCATAAGCCTATAGAAAAGCCGTTTAATTTAGGGGTGATTCAAGTCTGATTTACTGTTTAGTACGCCCATAATATTCGTTTAAAAAATACAATTTGCACGCAACTTAATTCATTAACTTAGGTTTTGTACACTTAATCTATTTTATTGGACCTCTTATCAAGAAGTTTTTATAGTAACTAGATTATAGATAATCAAATCAGTCGTTTTATAGAATTTTGTACTCAAGTAGTTCCAGTAAGGCCTTACTTCATTATGAAAAACGATAACGACGATAATAACCGCGACTATGATACGGAATACTGGAGACAACTTCCAGTATTTAAAAAAGCAGTAACTATCCTCAAGCTTGTGGAGCATCTGATGGATGGAATTCCTATTGAAGATAGTGGTGCAAGTACTCCTTACGAATTAGCCATGTTTGAGCATCATAGTAAGAGTTTGATGGAAAACGCCTTAGTAATTCCAGTAAAAATTGCAGGCGCAGAAGGGGATGATATCTATGACCACAAAATGGAGAATGCCACAGTAATACGCAAAGCCGCCAAGGAAATCTTAGTGGATCTTACAGGAATGCAGATTGCACGTTTTTCTGAAATAGAATATCTAGATGTAATTCGTAATGAAATTGAAGCCTTTCGCCCCGTTTTTGCTGAATGGATAAAAACATTTAACTCTTCTCAATACATAATAGATCGTTGGGGACTTTTTAATCCTCCGGGGATAAATTACAACGACCCAGACGATACTTGTGACGATATTTTCTAAAAGAACATCTCATTTAAGCTTTCTTTATTGCATTATTCTTAACCACCTTAGATAACACAATTTGTGTCTTTGATTCTCCATAACTAATAATTTGATCAATAAACTCCTCCAAGTGTTTTTGGTTGCGCAAGACCACTTCCATTACAATATTTTCATTTCCTGTAATTCTATAACAATTTACAACCTCATCCATAGACGTCACCTTAACCAGAAATGGTTTTAACTTACCCATAAAAGCTCTGAGTGTAATTATTGCCTTTAATTGATACCCCATTTCATAAGGGGAAACCATTGTAGTAAACCCCGTTATTATCCCTACATCCTCCATCTTCTTAATTCGTTCTGAAACTGCTGGAGAACTAATACCAACTTGTCTACCTATTTCGGCATTGGATTGTCTCGCGTTCTCTTGAAGACATTTTAAAATTTGTTCGTTTAGTGAATCAATCATATTTTTAAAGCAATAAATGTATTAATACCCTAAAATTAATGCAAAAAATACAAAATGCTTTAAAATCGAAAGTTTAATTTTTTGATTGTCTTGTAAATTTGTAATGCTATGATAAAGTTGAACACGCAGGTATCTCCAACTCCTGTAGACATAAAGTACGTTACCTTATACAAGAAGGCCATGCATATATATGCGCTTTCACGAAAGCTAAACGAAAACAAACTCCTAATAGAGTTCTCTGGACACCCTTTACAGCGTTTCAAAATTATAGAAGAAGTGATTCTACTCTCAATACGTTTGCCCTATACTATTGCATTAGCACAGACAACGCCTAGTTATAATACTAAATTGCGCACCAGTAATACCATATTAAAGAGCATTGAAAGTCTAAAGACACATTGTACAGAATTAAAAACATTGTGTTTATCTAATAAAGACTTAAGTAGTATGGATAATGAGTTACATAGTTTTTCTACTATGTTTCAGAAGTGGCGTCTTATCCTTACCCAACAAAATTAGGCTGGCACAATATAATTTATGCAGTAGCATTAGGTTTCTTTTCTCAAAAAACATCAAGGCTAGAATTAAAATATATCTAAGAGCATAAAAACATGTACATTTAGCGCATGTAATTGTAACTTTGCTCGCAATTTCATCCAATTGGACACAAAATGAATAGAACGATACCCTCACTGCTGCTCCTAGTATTCTTAAGCATACAAATAACTGTAGCACAAAACAATACAGCAACAGAACCACAAACTATTGATGGACAGTTTGAAAAACTATTGAAGACTTCCAATAATTTTGAGGACTACAAAGTAATTAAAAAGTATAAAATCAATCAACTTAGAGAAAACACTCAAAAGCACATTGCTGGTTTAAATACTAAGATTAACGAACTAGAAGGAAACATTAATACTTTAAGTTCTGAAATATTCCAACTTAAAACGAGCCTTGGCAATACCCAGTCTACATTAGAAAATACAAACAAAGAAAAAGACTCCATGAACTTTTTTGGCACCCTAATGAGTAAAGGAGGATATAACGCGATGGTATGGTCCATAGCCGGTGTACTTCTATTAGGACTGTTACTATTTATCTTTAAATTTAAAAACAGTAACATCTTAACCAGAAAAGCACATAAAAAACTTGATGAGGTAGAGATTAATTTTGAAGATTACAAACGTAAGTCTTTAGAAAAAGAACAAAAAATGGGTAGACAACTTCAAGATGAACGTAATAAACTAGCGAAAGCCTTAAAAGCCTAAGTAAGCGTTTATATATCTTATAAAATTCTGTACTTTAGAGTACAGAATTTTTGTTTTATGACCCTACGAGAAGCCACTATTAAGGATGTCGCCTTTCTTGCACCACTCTTTGACTCCTACCGTATGTTTTATAGAAAAGCATCAGATATGGCGGGAGCTAGAACGTTTTTAAAAGACCGCATCAATAATCGTGAAAGTGTAATTTATATCGCTTTCTTGTCCAACGGTCATACTGATGGGAAAACAAAACCGGTAGGATTTACACAGCTCTATCCTATTTTCTTCTCAGTGTCAATGGAATCAATGTATATACTCAATGATTTATTTATTGACCCCGCATATCGAGGAAAAGGTATAGGCACAGCCTTAATAGACATGGTTAAGAAACGCTGCGTCACGGAAAAGCAAAAAGGGATTGTTATACAAACAGAAAAGACAAATCTAGCTCAGAAATTATATGAGCATTTAGGGTTTACTAAAGACCCAGATTTACATTATTTTTGGTCAACCAAAAAAATTTAAAAGGCACTAAGTATATGCGCATAGACATCATCACCGTAGTACCAGATTTACTCAAAAGCCCGTTTGAAGCCTCTATCATGCAACGTTCTATAGAGAAAGGTCTTGTAGAAGTGCATTTTCACAACTTACGGGATTATAGCTCTAATAACTATAAGCAGGTAGATGACTATCAGTTTGGTGGTGGTGCTGGTATGGTACTTATGATTGAACCTATAGACAAGTGCATTTCCCAACTTAAAAGTGAACGTAATTATGATGATGTTGTCTATATGACTCCAGATGGGGAAACGCTTAATCAAGGTATGGCTAACTCTATATCATTACAAAAAAACATCATCATCCTATGCGGACATTATAAAGGTGTTGACCAACGTGTACGCGACCAATTTATTACCAAGGAAATTTCTATTGGGGATTATGTCCTAAGTGGTGGTGAACTAGGCGCGCTTATACTCTGTGACGCCATTATTAGACTTATACCGGGCGTGTTAGGTAATGAAACATCTGCACTAACAGATAGCTTTCAAGACAACTTACTTGCTCCACCCATTTATACAAGACCTGCACAATATAAGGATTGGGACGTACCAGAAATCTTACTCTCTGGACATACGGCAAAAATTGAAGCTTGGCGAGAAGAAAAAGCCTTTGAGCATACCAACAATAGAAGACCCGATTTATTAGATGACTAAGGGTTTTGAGAAAAGCATATTACCCAAGCCTTAGCAAAGGAACAGGTATAAAACAAAAAAATCCCTCCATTTCTGAAGGGATTTTTACTATTTAATCTGAGACTTATTGATTCATAGAAATCAAGAACTCTTCGTTATTGCGTGTACTCTTAATACGGTCACTCATAAACTCCATTGCTTCTACTGGATTCATATCTGCAAGGTACTTACGAAGTACCCATAAACGCTGACTTGTATCCTTAGTATGCAATAAGTCATCACGACGCGTACTTGAAGAGGTAAGGTCAATAGCAGGGAAAATACGCCTATTAGAAATATTTCTATCCAACTGTAACTCCATATTACCCGTTCCTTTAAATTCTTCAAAGATTACCTCATCCATTTTAGATCCAGTCTCAGTAAGTGCTGTTGCTATAATAGTTAGAGAACCTCCATTTTCTATATTACGTGCTGCTCCAAAGAAACGTTTAGGCTTGTGTAATGCATTTGCATCAACACCTCCAGAAAGTATCTTTCCAGAAGCGGGTTGCACGGTATTGTAAGCACGTGCTAGACGCGTTATAGAATCTAATAGTATTACCACATCGTGACCACACTCTACAAGGCGTTTTGCCTTTTCAAGTACAATATTAGCTACTTTAACGTGCTCGTGTGCTTCCTTATCAAAGGTAGAAGCTACGACTTCTCCTTTTACATTACGTTGCATATCTGTAACTTCTTCCGGACGTTCATCTATGAGAAGAATCATCTGATATACCTCTGGATGATTAGCCGCAATTGCATTGGCTACATCTTTAAGCAACATCGTTTTACCCGTTTTAGGTTGCGATACAATCATACCACGCTGTCCTTTTCCTATAGGAGCAAACATATCCATCACTCTAGTCGAAATACTAGATTGACGATCTGCGATATTAAACTTCTCTGTAGGGAATAAAGGTGTTAAATGCTCAAAAGAAACACGGTCTCTAACGATATTAGGACTTAAACCATTTATTCTCGATACTTTGATTAAAGGAAAGTACTTCTCTCCTTCTTTAGGAGGACGAATCACACCTAATACGGTATCTCCAGTCTTCAATCCAAAAAGGCGGATTTGAGATTGAGATACATAAATATCATCTGGAGAGGCCAGGTAATTATAATCTGACGACCTCAAGAATCCATATCCATCTTGCATGATATCAAGAACACCTTCACTCTCTATAATACCTTCAAACTCATAATCGGGTTGGCGATATCTATTACGACTATCTTGATTCCCGTTGCCTTTGTTTTGATTACGGTTGTTATTATTATTTTGATTGCGATTATTATTATTCTGGTTGCGATTGTTCTGATTGCGGTTATTCTGATTGCGATTGTTCTGATTACGGTTATTATCCTTAGCAGTATCGCTCTTAGAATCCTTATTATTTTGTTCAGGACGCTCGTTGCTTTTATTTTGCGGTTTATTGCCCCCTTCTTTATCTCCCGCTTTATCGTCTTTAGCTTTTACTGCTTGTTCAGAAGCTGGGGCTGTCTTTGGTTTTTGGGGATGTGGTTTTCTTGGAGCAGCTGTTTTGGGAGCTGGAGCTTTTGGCGCTGCTTCCTTGGTGTCGCCTACTACAGCAACCTTAGAAGGATCTGCAGCTTGCACATCAAGAATTTTGTATACAAGGTCTAATTTTTTTAATGACCTAAATTTAGGAACATTAATACCCTTTGCGATTTCCTGTAGCTCAGGAAGCTTTTTTGCTTTTAAATCTGAAATGTCAAACATCTAGTAACTAGAAAGAATTAATAATATTGTGATTATTTTTACCAAAAGAAGAATTCGGTATTTTTTTTCGGCAAGCAAATAACAAGCGGAGAGCTTATTACGATTTTGTCTCTACAATAATACAATTTTATTTTTAAAGTTTTCTAGTATACTCCTAAAAGAAGTTTATTTTTGCCCTAATTATTAGATTTATTGTGTTACAAAGAATCCAAACTATATATCTCTTTCTAGCTGCACTTGCTGCAGGTGTACTACCGTTATTCCTGAGTCTATTTGCAGATGCTCAGGGTAAAATAGTATTTTCCAAAGATGATTTATTATTTCTTGGCTTATTTCTTGCCAGTACTGTTTTATCAGTGCTCACAATATTTTTATACAAAAAAAGACAAAATCAATTCGTTTTAGGACGACTTAATATCGTATTGAACTTTGTTTTATTAGGTGTGTTGGTGTATCGATCACAAATCGTATCCGGAGGGGCGGCGGCTCTTGAGAAGGGTATTGGGATGGCGATTCCGCTTGTTTCTATCGTTTTTATTGCCTTGGCAAACAAGGCTATCAAGCGCGATGAAGATCTCGTAAAATCTGTAGACCGATTACGATAGACCTATAATTCTTAGTTTATTAGTGAGTAAAAGCCCTCTTTTTGAGGGCTTTTCTATGTTATCTAGGGATTTCTATTACTTCAAGATTAGCCACTTCCCCACTAGATACAGTAAATCGCAACATCGTTCGTACTTTATGAAAGCCGTGTTTCCCAATCGCCCCAGGGTTCATATGCAATACACCTAATTTTCTATCAGGCATTACTTTTAAGATATGACTATGTCCACAAATAAATAAGCCAGGAGGATTAGCCTGTATACTTTCTCTTATTGCAGGAGAGTATCTACCCGGATAACCGCCTATATGTGTAATCCAGACGTCCAATCCTTCACAATCAAATCTATTATGCAAAGGAAATTCTGCTCGTGCGTTTTTAGTATCTATATTTCCATAAACAGCTCGTAAAGGCTTTAATTTCTTAAGTGTATCCGTTACAACAAGATCACCTATATCCCCGGCGTGCCAGACTTCATCTACGCCTTTTACGTGGCCACAAATATGCTCATCTATATAACTATGGGTATCACTAAGTAGGAGAATTTTTTTCAAAGGCCTTGCGTTTCGATACGCTTTCGCGAAAGCGTATATTTGCTCAAAAATAAGACTCTTTGCGCTATTTTATTCAATTATCATATAACGGCACTCCATATCACGGCTGGCAACGTCAACCCAATGCAGTTACCGTACAGCAGACTATTGAAGAGGCTCTCAGTACTATTTTGAGAAAAACCATTACCATTATGGGAGCCGGACGTACCGACACTGGTGTTCACGCTGCGGTAATGTATGCCCATATGGATTGGGAAGGTCCTGCTTTTGCAAACCCGCTTGTTCAACAGGAAGGAGCCCACTTAGACAAGCTCACCTACAAACTCAATAATTTATTACCCGCTAGCATCGCTATCCAACGCATATTTAAGGTTACTGACGAAGCCCATACACGCTTTGATGCCATAGCGAGGTCTTACATTTATAAGCTGAGCCCAAGTAAAAATCCTTTTGCCGAAAACAAAGTCTATTACCACAGGCCATCATTGGATTTTGACAAGATGAATATAGCCGCACAAATCTTATTAGACTATAAAGATTTTGAATGCTTTAGTAAGTCACATACAGATGTGAGAACGTATCTTTGTGCTATTAGTGAAGCGCAATGGACTCAACGGGGTACCAAATGGCATTTTACGATAACCGCAGACCGTTTCTTGCGTAATATGGTACGGGCTATCGTAGGCACATTAATAGAAATAGGGCTTGGTAAGAAATCTCCAGAATGGATGCACGAGGTTGTACAAAGTAAAGATAGAGCTGTTGCAGGAGCCTCAGCCCCAGCTCACGGACTGTATTTAAATAAAATTGAATATCCAGAAAAGATATTTGTAGACTAAATGGCAGAAACAAAAGGAAAAGCGTTTGATACACAACTTTTTAAGCGGCTATTGCTATTTGCTAGCCCTTATAAAGCGCGTCTCTATATCGCTGGGGTAAGTGCTATTATGCTGTCGCTTTGTGCTGCGCTTAACCCATACTATATGCAGTATGCTATAGATCTGGGTATTAGTAAAAAATCGTCTGAAGATTTATTCTACTTTATGAGCCTTATGGCTTTAGTCTTATTAGGACAAGTGCTGTTTCAACTACTTTTTATCTATTTTTCTAATTGGATAGGGCAACAAGTAATACGAGATATACGCGTCAAGCTTTTTAAGCATATGTTGCGTTTTAAAATGCAATATTACGATACCTCTGCTGTAGGACGTTTAGTTACTCGGGCTGTGGGGGATATTGAAACCATTTCAAGTATTTTTAGTCAAGGTCTCTTTATGATTATTGCAGATTTACTAAAGATGGGTATCGTTCTAGGCTTTATGTTTGCCAAGAGCTGGAGACTTACTTTAATAGTCTTAGCTGTATTCCCGATCATTTTATATGCTACCCGAGTATTCCAGCGTGCTATGAAAGTAGCTTTTGAAGAAGTGCGAACACAGGTATCTAATCTCAATAGCTTTGTTCAAGAGCGCATTACTGGGATGAAAATCGTCCAGATTTTTAATCAGGAGAAAAAAGAACACGACAAGTTTAGGGCTATTAATAAAAAGCATATGGATGCTTGGAATAAGACCGTATGGTACAACTCCATCTTCTTTCCTATTGCAGAGATTTGCACTTCGATTACTATAGGTTTAATTGTATGGTATGGTGGTCTTAAAGCAGCGCAGTCTGATATCATTACGCTTGGAATGATTACCGCTTTTGTGAGTTACATACAAATGCTTTTTACGCCTTTGCGTCAGATTGCAGATAAGTTTAATACCCTACAAATGGGTATGGTAGCCGCTAATCGGGTGTTCGGGATATTAGATACAGAGTCTACAATTAATGATGAAGGAACTACCGCAATAAGTACTGTTCAAGGACAAATTGAATTTAAGAAGGTGCGTTTTAGTTATATTGAAGGAGAAGAGGTTTTAAAAGGAATATCTTTTACCGCCAAAGCCGGAGAAACCATTGCCATCGTAGGTTCTACGGGGGCTGGAAAATCAACGATTATAAATTTGCTGAGTCGTCTTTATGAGATTAATGACGGTATCATCGCGGTAGATGGAACTTCTATTAAAGAATTTCCATTAGAACAATTACGAGATGAAATCGCACTCGTATTACAAGATGTTTTCCTTTTTGCAGATACTATCCTCAATAATATCACTCTAAATGACCCAACGATTACTGAAGAAGATGTGATCGCTTCGGCAAAATCCATAGGCATCCATAAATTCATATCCAGCCTCCCTGGAGGTTACCAGTATAATGTAAAAGAACGCGGTGTGATGCTTTCTAGTGGACAACGCCAACTCATTGCCTTCCTGCGTGCTTATGTTAGTAATCCGTCTATCCTAGTCCTAGATGAGGCGACCTCCTCTGTAGATTCCTATAGCGAGCAGCTCATCCAGAAAGCCATTGAGAAAATAACTACAGGAAGAACTTCTATTGTTATTGCGCATAGACTGGCCACTATTAAAAAAGCAGACCAAATCTTAGTGATGGAAAAGGGTGAGATTGTAGAACAGGGCACTCATACCGAATTGCTTAGCAAAGAGAATGGATACTACAAAAATCTTTACGAGGTACAGTTTATGAAATCAGAAGTGGCTTAGTCGCCTACACCTTCAATAGTCATTAATGTAATCTCTTCTTTTTTGCCTTTGAGCTTTTCTGCTCCTAAAGCTTTTAATGTTGTATTTGCAGGTAGCGCATAATTTTTTAGAGCAAATTTTTCTGATAGTAAAACGTGCACTCCCTTTGCATTGCATTGTGCCTGTATACGAGCAGTGGTATTGAGCACATCTCCAGAAAATGCAATATCTTTCTTGATGGTACCAAGCTCACCTACCACAACATAACCGCAATGTATTCCTGCCTTAAATTCTGGTAAATATCCATAGGTTTTTAAATAGTATACTTTATGTCTCTGTATTGCCTTTTGCATTTTATAGTAGCATTGTAACGTATTTCCATTTTTTAATCCCTTTCTTATTTTCCAAGCGAGTACTACCTCATCGCCTACATATTGATATACCTCGCCATAAGTTGTTTGTATTGCCGAGGCAATATGGCCAAAAAAATCTTTTAAAAAACTAAAGTATTGCTCCTCTCCTATTTTCTCTGCAATAGTAGTAGCATCGCGTATATCTGCAAACATAAAAATGCGTTCTTCACGCTTAGGTTGAAAATACTTCCCTTTGAGATAATCTGGAAACACCCCTGGACCAAACTTATCATTAATCATAAGCACAATTAGAGTTCCTAGCACGATAAATAACCATATTATCATATTCTTAATAAAGAGCCAGCTACTAAAGAATTCTTGAGAAGCTACTGTTACTTCTTTACTGAGAAAAGATGCTCCCAGGTAATCACTAAAATAATAGCGTGACCCAATAAAGCTTACTATTAATGCTGCGATACCATAAATAATGGCAATTAGGATGAGTGCCTTGCCGAAAAGCATATTTGCGTAGCAGCCATTCCATTAGATGTAAAGTAACCGTACCTCCTATTATCCCTGCTATAATTGACACTAAAAGATATGATCAAAAGGACAATGCAAAATCAAAATCTGAGGTAAGAGCGTTATTATCTATTAAAGTTAAGTACTCAGAATAGAAAAGAGCATTAGAGATAAGTACCCACGCAAAAGTTACCCAAAGAGCACGGCGTATGTATATCCAAAATTGTTGTTTTGTAAACTGCATGAGAGCTAATTATACTTCCAGACCTTATATTATGATTGCTTTTGCAAAAGCAATAGATGGTTAATGAGCGAGTGAATCAATAACTAACGTTCTCTTATTCTCTATAGAGTCCTGCACTCGCTTCAAACTATCCTCTTTGATCTTCATTTGCTCACCTTTTTCAAAACCCTCTTTTATTACATTATTAAATGGAGAGTCTTTTAAGGCTCCATTTGCTAAATCTTTTAGTATATAACCCCCATAAACCAATTCTCCTGCAAGTGAAAATCCTAAAAATATTACAAAAAACAGCGCGGTCTTTAAAACTAATCGCCCAAGATCCAATTCAAAAACTCGTTTTAGCACATAGGCAGAATAACCTAACATCCATAAATAAGTAACGAAACTAATAATCTACAGCATTAATGTGATCCAACTGAAAGCAATGGTTAATACAACCAAAACAATAGATATATGTGAATGTGCATACAGTTGTATTACAAGATGTTCTACCAAGTTAAACTTCTTGTAATTCCAGAAAACAAGCTTCGCCATCATTGCAAGAAAAGGTATGGATAGAAACATTAATAAAGATTGATACACTAGTATCGTATCCATCCAAGCTGAATAAAATTCTTGTTGTGCTGCATCTTGTGACATGGGAATAAGGCTGGATTGAGCATCAAATAATTTATCCATTAACCAATTGCGCAATAGAAAATTGTATATACCATTAATAGTTAAGGCAATCGCAAAGTATTTAAAGGCAGGCAAGTACTTCTTGCGCATTCCCTTCATATATCCTACAATGACGTCTTCTGGCTGTTTAAAAAGAGCTAAAAATGTTTTGAAAAAAGAATTCTCAACATTAAGAAAACGCTCTGCAAAATCTTCCAAAAGATTTCGCCAGGTGATACGATTATACATGCGTTTCCCACCACACTCTTAGCAATACCGTTGATCCAATTCTAGATGAGATTCGCAATTAATACAGGTAGTAGTAACTTCTAGAAGTTCTTGCTTTTTTTTAATTATTTTTCCCATCAGTCTACTAAAGTTTTAGTGGTGTCTATAATATCTTGTGGTATATCTTGTATAATGGGTGTTGCTCTTTTTATACTATCCATACGTATAGAGTCCTTAGCCTGTAAAGCTGCTTCTTTTAGAGATTTCTGTATTTCTGCCTGTTCCTTAACAAGGGTCTTGAAGGATTCATATATCTCGATACCATCTAAAGCCCCAGACTTCGCCAGGTAAACTCCTATAAAACCGGTAATCACTGTTAATAGGATAATAAACACTCCACTCACAACAAAAAACAAAAGCGTTTTTAGCAGTATTTTCTCTAAAGTAAGTTTAAACACTCGTTGCAGAACAAAGGCCACGTACATGATCATTCCCAAAGATATAATACTATTTATGACCATCTGGAGTGTAGCTGACCAATAGACTAGAATTCCAATAACCGAAGTTATAATTTGAATATGAGAGTACGCATATAGGTAGATTACAACATGCTCTATAAAGTTATATTTTTTATAATTCCAAAAGATAATTTTAGAAATAACAGCTAGTAGTGGTATTCCCAGAAGGGTAAAGAAAGATTGATACTCGAAGACTGCATCCATAAAGTTTCCAATCCAAGCCAAATCCATATTTGTAGCATTAGGATTTGTAACTTTTACACTTTCTTCTAAAAAAGCTTGATCAAGGTACCAAGTGCGCATTATAAAAAAATAAACACCCGCCAATGTAAGAGAGATTGCAAAGTAACTAAAAGCAGATAAGTATTTTTTTCTGGTGCCGATAATATACCCATCAATCACATCTTCCGGCTTTGTAAAAAGCGCCATAAAGGTTTTAGGAAACTGGGCCTCCATATTCAAGAACCGATCTGTGAAATCTTCCAATAGATTTCGCCAATTCAGTCTATTATACACACGCTTAGCACCACAGCTAGCACAAAACCGTTGATCTAAAGCCATATAATTACCACAACACTTACAATTTTCAGAAACAGTAAGAAGATTGCGCTTTTCCTTTCCTAAACGCTTTGCTTCCTTACGTTGGGCTTTTAATTCTTTCTTGGATAGTTTAATTTCTTCAGACATACTCTAACTTAAATCCTGCGTCAATAGTTCTACAAGTTCATTAGTCTCTTTAAAAAGAACAAACTCTCCATTTCTAATATAGCTTATCTGTCCAGACTCTTCACTTACTACAAGAGCTAGGGCATCTGTTTTTTCGGTTATACCTACGGCTGCTCTATGCCGTAAGCCAAAACGCAAAGGAATACTTTTATCCTGCGTTACCGGCAAAATGACTCGTGTGGCGGTAATTCTATCTTCCTCAATGATAAGAGCCCCGTCGTGTAGGTTGGAATTTTTAAAAAAAACACTTTCCAGTATGGGTCTATTTACTTCTATATCCATAGCATCTCCTGTAGATTTTACGAAGTCCAAACTTGTTGTTCTTCTTATGACAATAAGCGCTCCTGTTTTTGTGCTTGCCATATTTTTACAAGCCGCAACAATAGCATTAATATCTAAATCGAGTACTCCTTCTTTCTTAAGGAATTGAAAGTTTTTAAACATCCCTCTACCTCCCTTAGCTATATTTGTACTGCCTATCATTAATAAGAATTTTCTAATCTCCTGCTGGAATACGACAATGAGCGCAAACATCCCAACTCCTATAAACTGACCTAGAATGGTGCTCAACATTTCCATCTTGAGCAACTCAGTGAGTTGCCAGATAAGATAAACGACTACGATCCCTATAAAAATATTAATAGCAACCGTTCCCTTAACGAGTTTGTATACATAATACAAGAGTAGCGCAACGAGTACGATATCAATAATGTCAAGGATTCTAAACTGTTCTAGTATTTCCAAAGGAGTGGTGGTTTAAAAGTAAAAATAGTAGAAATACTAAGAGTACAAAAGCAAACGGATCATTTAAGTGTCGCTTTTGTTATACTTAGAGCACTATTGCTTCCACTTGATATTACATCCTATGCTTGGTTTTTGATTTTTATCTTGAGATCTGCTGTTAAATAGATTATCCAAGGCTTCTCTCAAGTGTCTCCCATTTACTGGAATTCCATTTCCAGGACGACTATCATCTAATTGCCCTCGATACACTAATTTATCTTGTCCATCAAAAAGATAAAAATCGGGCGTGCAAGCTGCTTCATAGGCCTTTGCTACTTCCTGAGATTCATCATAAACATAGGGGAATGTAAAATTATGCTTACGGGCAAAGTCCCACATTTCTTTAGGTCCATCTTGCGGATAATTCACTACATCATTACTGCTTATGGCAACAAAGCCATAGCCTAAGATGCGATAATCATTAGCTACCCTTACAATCTCCTCTACTACGTGTACCACAAATGGACAGTGGTTGCATATAAACATGACTACGGTCCCTTTCTCTCCTGGCACATCAGTATAAGAGCATTGCTGATTAGTCACACTATCTGTGAGTTTAAAATCTGGAGCTTTAGTGCCTAATGGAAGCATATTGGAGGGAGTCATTGCCATAGTATCATCTATTAATTGAAGGATTGTCTTGATATGTCGTAGTAAGATAGTGTTTGTTACGCTTTCGCGAAAGCAAAAAAACCACCTCCATTGCTGAAAGTGGTTTGATACATTTAAAGGTATTCTTAAAAACTTTTAATAATCAAGAAAAATCCACTAATTATAAGCATAATAATGAGTGCCCAAGAGTTTATAAAGGCCTTCCATTCCATAGTATTATATAAACTCATTTTGAATGGTTGTTTCCTATATATCTTATAGACTAACCCCATAATCCCAAGGCCTAAAATGATGACTCCTTTTGAAAAAGGATCATCTGACATAAAATTGGTTAGCCATTTAGACATTGTGTAATGTGTTTTCCTACTTTATCATCTCATAGGAACGCTTCACAAAATCTGTGAGTGCTTCTCCTTTAAGTAATCCTTGAGACAGTTTAGCCAAGTCAAAAGATTGCTTAATTAAGCGTTCTTTTTTCTTCTTTGTTTTTGTGTTTAAAATTTCTGAAACAAGCTCGTGATTTGCATTTACCACCAGATTAAACATCTCTGGCATATTACCCATCCCAAACATTCCACCACCGCCACCGGTTTGTTGCATCTCTTTCATACGACGCATAAACTCTGGTTGTGTGATAATAAAAGGAGCGGCATTGCTATCCATTGCTTCCATTTGTACTGTATATGCCGTATCCTCTATGGCTTCAGTAATCGTAGTTTTTACGGTTTCTTTCTCATCATCAGAAAGCTTAGAAATTTGCTCTTCGTCTTTTTTGATCAAATTATCTACGTGGTCACCATCTACACGCACAAAAGAAACATTTTCTTTACTGCTTTCTAGTTTTTGAATAAGGTGACTTACGATAGGAGAATCCAATAGTAAGACCTCATAGCCTTTATCTTTTGCACTTTGGATATAAGGATGTTGTGCGTCTTTATCACTTGCGTACAAGACTACTAGCTTATCATCCTTATCTGTCTGAGCGTCTTTTATTTTTG
>JALZVV010000222.1 GCA_023299935.1 Dokdonia sp. | reverse complement strand
CCCATAATTGCATGGAGAAACAAGAAAAAATAAAAAAGAGGAGTACTCTCATCAAAACATATTAATCGCTCAAAAATACTTTATTTAATGCGATATCTGTATTTTGGCGTTTTAAAACCATGTTAAAGCTTTCCTTACACTCCAATCTTATTGAGTGCGGCACAGACGAAGCCGGACGAGGTTGCCTTGCAGGTCCTGTTACTGCAGCGGCTGTTATGCTCCCCTCAGACTTTAAGAACGAGATGCTTACAGATTCCAAACAACTATCAGAAAAGAAGCGAGAAATACTCAAGCCTATCATAGAAGCGCAAGCTATTGGATTTGCCTTTGCCCATGTGATGATGAAGGAAATAGACGAAATAAATATCCTAAATGCCTCTATTCTTGGAATGCATCGCAGTATAGACGGTGTAATTAGTACGCTTTCGCAAAAACGAGATTACCCACAGCACATACTCGTAGATGGTAATAAGTTCAAACCATATAATAATCTGACACATACCTGCGTGATTAAAGGCGACGGAAAATTTTTACCCATAGCCGCAGCATCTATTATCGCCAAAACAGAACGCGATCGTTATATGATGCGTATACACGAAGAATACCCTATGTATAACTGGGCAAAAAACAAAGGTTATCCTACAAAAGAGCATCGAAATGCCATTAGAAAGTATGGTATTACTAAATATCACCGCACTTCTTTTAGACTACTTCCAGAACAATACGAACTCGATTTTAAGGAGTAACCATTGTTAAGAACCTCGTAAATAACTCGAGAGACCTGTAACACCAAGCGGCTATTCTAGTATGTATTTTTGAGTATAACTTGCTTGTATGAAACCTTATATCGCTCTCGTGTTCTTATTCCTATGTTTGGCCTGTACAAAAGAGGCAACAACCTCTTCTAGTTTAGTAGATTATATCCCTCGCAAGGCCAGTGTTATTATTAAGACCTATGATGTAGAAAAACTACTATCTGAAACAAAAAACCATAGTCTACTCAAGCAGTTCAACACCACCGCCTATGCTCGAGAGTTAAAGAGTTACAGTGACCTTCTAGCCTCCTTTTCTTCAAAACAAGAATCGCTTATTGCTTTTACTCAGATAGGAAAAAATGACTTCGAAATTAGTTTTATAAGTACGCAAAGTCCTTCTTTATTTATAGCGGATTCTACAAAATATAAACTGGATAAAATCAACATTACTTCTCCTCCTATCACAAAGGTTACGACCCAAGAGACTTCTTTTTATACGGTGCGTATCAATGATATTTTTATTGCCAGTTCATCACAATTACTTTTAGAAAATAGTATCCGAGAGCAAGAAGCATCCTATAGCAAAGACAAATCCTTTCTTAAGGCGTATAACACATCCAATAGCAGGGCTACTGCTAGTATTCTCATTAAAGGAAATGAAGCATCCAGTTTCTGGTCTGCTGTCTTGCCTAAGGCTTCACACAATAGTTTTAAAAATGCCTTCTCTTGGATTCAGGCAGATCTGGATTTGGACAAGAACGATATTAAAGGTAACGGCGTAGTCTTGGCACAGGATTCTACACAACAATATTTACAGTTATTCAAAGGTACTAAGCCACAGGTAAATAAAATCGCCCAGATCACACCCTTGAGTGCAAGAGGTGCCGCTTCTCTTAGCTATGATAGCTGGGAGCTTTACAAAAATAATCTCGCCAATTATCAAAAAGTAGATCCTTCAAAATTTAGTGTAGAAAAAGAAGATTTGCTATCCACATTTAATGAGATAGGCCTGATTATTATGGGTGATACTCAAGCCATTGCAGCAACTTCTTTAGATACAGAGCTCACCAATCTGGCACTTGCGAGTGAACAAGAAGAATCCTCTGTTTTTAGACAGGTGTCTTTTTATAAATTGGAGGATGATGGTTTTAAGAACGCTTCCAGAAGTGTCGGAACAAGTTTCGCGAAAGCGTACCAAGCAATTTTACCGTTGCCTACAGTGAACTTTTACTGCAAACTCGATGAATTTTATGTATTTGCCTCCAGCCAAAATACGCTAGAAACTATAGTTGCCAACTATCAAAATAAGGCTGTCATGGCGTCCAGTGAAGCCTATCAAAATACGGCATCACAGCTAAGCAGAGCTTCTAGTTTATTACTGTTATCCAATACGTCCAAGATTCCCTTTGCAAACTTAATTACTGAAAAAGAAGTGAAGAAAATGAAAGCAGTTTCCTTAGATGCCTATCCCTTTGCAGCACTGCAATTGATACAGGATAATGGATTTATGCACCTTCAAGCGGTATTAAACAAAAATGAAAACCCTCTACAAGATGGTATAGTGGCTCAAATTGCCAGTACCAAATTAGACGAAGGGATTATGATGGCACCACAGCTTATTAAAAACCATCGTACTAAAGGAATGGACATCGTCTTGCAAGACCAAACCAACCAACTGTATTTATTGAGCAATAGCGGAAAAATTCTTTGGAAAAAGCAATTGGATAGTCCTATAGTTGGAAATGTCCAGCAAGTAGACCTCTATAGAAATGGCAGATTGCAACTTGCCTTCAATACAGAAAGGACTTTTTATATTTTAGATCGTAATGGTAAAGAGGTGACCCCTTTTCCTATACAATTTAAGGAAGATATCACGCAGCCCCTGGCTATTTTTGATTATGAAAAAAACCGCAATTATCGTTTTATTATCACGCAAACCGATAAAGTAACTATGTATGACAAAACTGCTAAGAAGGTAAGTGGTTTTACCTTTTCAAAAGCAGCGAATGAAATCATTTTCCCACCGCAACATATTAGAATAAACGATAAAGATTACATCACTATTGCCGAAACTACTGGCAAACTCCATATATTAAGTCGTACCGGTAAATCACGTATAGATATTGAAGATCGCATCAATTTTGGCGATACTCCACTATTCAAAGAAGGGTCTAATTTTGTGACTTATGACATAAATGGTGAGAAAGTGAGCATTACTACTGCTGGCAAGCGCATCACCACCGCTACCGAGTACGGATCTGGATCTCAAATAATTCATAATGATAAAGTAAGCGCGTGTATTAGAGAGAATATCCTTTACATCAATACTAAGAAAATCACATTGCCCTTTGGCTCTTATACTACGCCGACTATACATACTGTAAAAGGCAAGAATTATATTTCTTGTACCAATGCAGAGTCTAACCAGGTTTATCTCTATACTCCTAGTGGTGAGGCTGTAGATCACTTTCCTGTTTATGGCACTACTGCGGCCTCAGTAGGACATCTTGAACGTAATAAAAGTTTAGGACTGGTTACTCAAGGAGATGCAAGAACAGTACTGGTTTATCGCATCAATTAACACGATTAAAGGGCGGTAAGTAGATTACGGAAGTACTTAGGCTTCGGTTTTTTCTATTAAAGTAGCTTCAAAAAGTACTGCGAAATGTTTAAGGAGTTTAGACTTTAGCTCGGCTTCATCTACTTGTGCTTTTCCCAATTCTACATTAAGGGAAGTTACTGCCTTGCCTTTGATCCCGCAAGGAATCATCAGGTCAAAATACCCCAAATCTGCATTTACATTAAGTGCAAAACCGTGCATCGTTACCCAGCGGCTAGCGCGTACACCCATCGCACATATCTTACGAGCAAAGGGTGTCCCTACATCAAACCACACTCCCGTTTCGCCAGGAGATCTTTCGGCTTTGAGACCGTATTCTGCAAGGGTGAGAATGACCATTTCTTCTAATAGTCGTAGGTATTTGTGAATGTCTGTAAAGAAATTTTCGAGGTCTAGAATGGGATAACCTACAATCTGGCCAGGGCCGTGATAGGTAATGTCTCCGCCGCGATTAATTTTATAAAACGTAGCGTTTTTTGCGGCTAGCTCTTTTTCGCTGACAAGCAAATTATCAAAATCACCACTCTTACCCAAAGTAAACACATGGGGATGCTCTACAAACAAGAAATGATTAGGCGTTTGCAAACCGGCATCCTCTCTCCTATTCTTGATTTTTATATCCAGAATTTCTTTAAAGAGTACTTCTTGGTACTCCCAAGTTTCTTTGTAATCCTTATGCCCTAAGTCTTGTACCGTTATTTGTTTATTCACCCTACAAAGATACAAAAGCACGATTAGGATATTCTTACTTATAAACGACCCAAAATGTTAAGAATCTATTAAAAAAAGACCCTCTTAACACTGTGTTTTTGTAAGTAGCAGTACTTTTTTACGATAGATTATATGCAAATATATAAACAACTAAAACACAATTATGAGTACTACACTAACAGTTCACAGTATCGAGTCTGCTCCAGAGGGCAGTAAAGCATCATTAGAAGAGTCTGTAAAAGGATTTGGAATGTTACCTAACCTTCACGGCGTTTTTGCAGGATCACCTAATGCATTAGAAGCCTATAAAACATTACACGGTTTGTTTGCAAGTTCCTCTTTAAACGGAGAAGAGCAAACGGTGGTATGGCAAACGATTAATAAAGAAAATGATTGTCATTACTGCGTACCAGCACATACGGCTGTTGCTCATATGATGAATATAGATGAAGGGCTAATCAATGCACTATCTCAAGGGGCTGCAATGCCTACAGATAAGTTACAGACCCTACGGGATACGACTTTGAGTTTAATACGTAATCGCGGTCATCTTTCTAAAAATGAATTGGATGCATTTTATGCGGCAGGATATGAGGAGCGTCACGTACTAGACGTTATCTTAGGAATTGCTCAAAAAACTATGAGTAATTATACAAACCACATTGCAAACACTCCGGTAGACGCACCTTTCCAGAAGTTTGCTTAAGTTCTCTACGGAGATCACTATATATAGCGGTTAGACCTTGTCTAGCCGCTTTTTTTGTGCGTTTTTTATCGCTCAGGATTATTTAAAATCACCAAGGCCGCAATCACTCC
>JALZVV010000221.1 GCA_023299935.1 Dokdonia sp. | reverse complement strand
TAAATGTACACTATTTGCTATCTCTCCACTCCAAACAGGAATAAACTCATTTATTAACTCGTGATATGCCCTTTGAACAGCTCCGGCAAATGAGATTGGTCCTGCCACTCCTATTTCTCCATTTAAAGTCCAAATATGATTTCTTTTAGCCTGACTTACTCCCGCCGAAGCAAACAAATATCCTGCATAAGGCCGTTCCAGAAGATCAAAATCTGTTTCAAATAATTCCCGAGGTGTGTAGGTTTCTTGCCCTATAATCAAATCTAATTGTATGGGCGACTCTTTAGAATTTGTAAAAATAAAATCCTTAGACAAGGTTTTACTATATCCTATAAAAGAACCTGTGGTATAATACCTGTCAATCCCCAATAAGAAGTCGTTATCATGCTGCAGACTTATTTGACGTTTAGGAATGCTATCTTGGGTTTGCGCTTTCGCGAAAGCAGAAACAAGGATACTAAACACCAGAGCTATGTACCAACGTAAAGACAATTATATATAAGAAAATTTGAAGATTGTTATAACACACATATTGTATTTGTTATTTGTTTAAGAGGCTATCAATATGAACAAACTCATATTCTAAAGGAGCATATTCTGGCTTTGAAAATATCAACACTTTATTCCAGTCTTTCTTATACCACAAACCATTTCCTAAAAAAACAATTCCTGCATCATCCTTATATTCAAATTCTGATGTCCTATACCCTAAGTCGCCACCAATCCATATTACTTGCTTTCCCTTGTTTTTTAATTGCAAAAGCTTAGGATAAATTTCTTCTTGAAAATTATTCACATTATGACAATGATAACAATCACCCTTGCGCCCATTACACACATCTTTTATTTTTGAATCCAATAATGGATGGTTATTCATAAAGATAAGTTTGTGCGACATCAATACTACAGATTTGGTTTCCAAGCTGTCTAAAACAGAAAATAAAAATCTCTTCTGCTTACCCACGATAGAACTTAGACTATCCTGAGAATCTAGACTAATAAATGTTATATCATCTCTTTGAAATGCATTGTATTTTTGCTTTCCAGTATACTGATAAAATTTTTTTAATGATGTTTTATCATGATTTCCTATACTCCACAGGGTTGTTGGACTTTTAAAATTAAAAAGACTATCCAGATGAGCTGTTATTTCGGGATTTGCGAAGCTATTCAAAGCGAGATCACCTCCCAATAAAGTCATTTTATATTTAGAAAAATCAATATCATATACCTTATTATAGACACCATCATTAGCATCTATACGTGTATGGGATAGATATATGTATTTATTAGCATTATTGGAAGTAGCATTGTTGCAAGAAAGCACAACTACAAATAATATAGCTAGTATTATGGCTTTATACATATATCATATCTTTTCTATTAAATTCAAAAATAACTAAACTAGCATCCAATCTAGCGCAAATAAGAACTGACACTTTGTCACAATTACATATTAGACGTATCTTTGTATGATTATTGACAACTATCAGGCATTAGCATTTTTAATGGAAAAAATAATAGAAGAAAATAAACAAGGAGAAGCCCTCCAATTAGAGGGAAACAAAGACAATTCTAAGAAACTTTTTATAGAAAGTTATGGATGTCAGATGAACTTTGCAGATAGTGAGGTTGTAGCATCAATCCTAGCAAATGAAGGCTATAACACAACCAAAGTCTTGGAAGAGGCAGATCTTGTTTTAGTAAATACCTGTTCCATACGAGAAAAGGCAGAACTTACAGTACGCAAACGTCTAGAAAAATACCAAGCCGTAAAACGCAAGCAAAACCCTAAGATGAAAGTGGGTGTACTAGGCTGCATGGCAGAACGCCTTAAAAGTAAATTCTTAGAAGAAGAAAAAATAGTAGATCTCGTTGTAGGTCCAGATGCCTATAAAGACATCCCTAATCTTCTTAGTGAAGTAGAAGAGGGCCGTAATGCCGTAAATGTTATCCTTTCTAAAGAAGAAACCTATGGAGATATTTCTCCAGTTCGTCTACAAAGTAATGGGGTAACGGCATTCGTTTCCATTACTAGAGGTTGTGATAATATGTGTACGTTTTGTGTGGTACCATTTACTAGAGGCAGAGAACGAAGTAGAGACCCACAATCCATATTAGAAGAAGTACGGGATCTGGCCCGTAAAGGATTTAAAGAAATCACTTTATTAGGACAAAATGTAGATTCTTACCTATGGTACGGCGGCGGTCTTAAAAAAGATTTTGACAAAGCTAGTGAGATGGCAAAAGCTACTGCTGTAAATTTTGCTCAGTTAATGGAACTGGTCGCAAAAGCTCAACCTAAAATACGTGTGCGTTTTTCTACCTCTAACCCTCAGGACATGACGCTGGATGTGATAAAAATAATGGCAAAATATAGCAATATTTGCAATTACATTCACCTTCCCGTTCAAAGCGGCAGCGACCGTATTTTAAAACTTATGAATAGGCAGCATACTGTTGCTGAGTACAAAAAATTAATAGATGATATCAAAGCGCTTATTCCAGATATAGGGATAAGTCAGGATATGATTACAGGCTTCCCAACAGAAACCGAAGAAGACCATCAAGCCACTTTAGATCTTATGAGTTATGTACGTTATGACTATGGCTTTATGTTTTACTATTCTGAGCGACCTGGGACGATGGCAGAGCGCAAGATGGATGATGATATCCCTTTAGAAACAAAAAAACGTCGCTTGCAAGAAGTGATTGATTTGCAAAGAGATATGTCCCGAGATAATCTCAAAAATTATTTAGGTAAAACGGTAGAGATATTAATAGAAAAAACCTCTAAGAAAAATGAGAATGAATGGAGTGGCCGTAACGATCAAAACATCGTAACTATTTTCCCAAAAGAGCACTACAACATAGGAGATTTTGTGAATGTAGTAATAGAAGAATGCACAACAGGAACAATGTTAGGAAGGCCCGTTGGATTAAGTAACAATAATTAGAATAGCGCTTTCGCGAAAAACCGTTAACCCATAACCATTGACTACTGACTACTGACTACTGACTATAAAAATATGGAAGGCATACAAACTACAAAACAACGTTTCGGCATCATTGGGGATCACCCCGGGCTCAATCGTGCTGTAGAAAAATCAATCCAAGTAGCACCTACAGACATCTCTGTATTGGTTACTGGAGAATCTGGTGTTGGTAAAGAAAGTATCCCTAAAATCATACACTCTTTATCGCACCGAAAGCATAATAAATACATCGCTGTAAACTGCGGCGCGATACCTGAGGGAACCATAGACTCTGAGCTTTTTGGTCACGAGAAAGGCGCTTTTACAGGAGCTACACAAACCAGAAATGGATATTTTGAAGTAGCAGATGGCGGGACTATTTTTCTGGATGAAGTAGGCGAGCTCCCCTTACCTACCCAAGTGCGATTACTGCGAGTATTAGAAAATGGAGAATTTTTAAAAGTAGGTTCTTCAAAAACTCAAAAAACAGATGTACGTATTGTAGCCGCTACAAATGTGCACATGTTTGAAGCTATTAAAGAAGGGAAGTTTAGAGAAGATTTATATTACAGGTTGAGTACGGTAGAAATTAATCTTCCGCCTTTAAGGGATCGTAAGAATGATATCCATCTCTTATTTAGAAAATTTGCATCAGACTTCGCAATGAAATATAAGATGCCTACCATTCGATTGGATGAGCAAGCGATTCAATTGCTTCTTAATTATAGATGGGGAGGAAATATAAGGCAGCTTCGCAATGTAGCAGAACAAGTTTCTGTTTTAGAACAAGACAGAGCGATAAGCGCAGAAACACTTAGGCCGTATTTACCCAACACAGGATCAAGACTTCCTACCGTGGTCAATACTAAAGAGAGTTCAGATTTTTCTAATGAACGTGAGATTCTTTATAAGGTGCTTTTTGATATGAAAAGTGACCTTAATGATTTAAAGAAACTCACCCTAGAACTAATGAAAAATGGCAATACTGAAGATGTAAGGGAAGAGAATGAGACTCTTATCAATAAAATTTACAATGATAAGAACGAGGATGTTAAGTACGATAGTGAAGAACAGGCTTTAGAAGTACTACAGATCCCTCAAGAGTCTGCAATTATTCCAGCAAAATTGCCAGAAATTGCAGAAGACCCCTATCACTTTGCAGAGGAGATTGAAGAAGAAGAAACGCTTTCCTTGCACGATAAAGAGTTAGAGCTCATAAAAAAATCTTTAGAGAGACATAAAGGCAAGCGTAAAGCTGCCGCAGAAGAGTTAGGCATTAGCGAACGCACACTATACCGTAAGATCAAACAATTCGATTTGTAAAATATGTATCTTGCTTAACCAATTTTTAACAAGACAGACGCGTTAGGTCCTTATGAATAAAATAAAAATATTATTAATAGCCCTTTGTACAGCATTTAGTTTTCAAAGCTGTGGCATTTACTCTTTAACCGGTGCAGATGTAGGTAGTGCAGAAAGTTATCAGGTTAATTTTTTTCAAAATGAAGCTGCTATTGTAGAACCAGGAATTGACAGAACCTTTACTTTAAATTTACAGGACCTCATCCAGAATCAAACCAGTCTTGTGCTTACCAATAATAGTGGAGATTTAGTTTATGAAGGAGAAATTGTGGAGTATTATATTGCCCCACAATCCTCTACATCAGAGAATACAGCGGCACAAAACAGACTTACAATAACCATAAACGTTCGGTTTTTTAATAATACGGTAACAGACGGATCCAAGGATTTTGAGCGACGCTTTTCATTCTTTTCTGATGTCCCGGCGACCACACAACTTATAGGTGGAGCACTCGATACTGCTCTAGAAGAAATATACGAACGTATCACTCAAGATATTTTTAATGCCTCATTAGCTAACTGGTAATGAACGGAGCAACATTCACATATCTTCTAGAATATCCGGAGGCGATTACCGCAGACCAGACTAAAGATATTAGGACGCTTATAGATGAGTTCCCTTATTTCCAGAGCGCACAGGCACTTTATCTCAAAGGATTAAAAAATCAAGCTAGCTTTACCTATAATAAAGCGTTAAAAGTAACTGCTGCTCATACTACAGATCGCAATGTATTGTTTGACTATATTACCTCTCCTCTGTTTTCGCAAAACGCAATTAGTGCGCAGATAAAACATCAAGAGCAACAGCTCGCAAATATAAACATAACAGATGCAGAGGATGTGTCAATAAGTGTAGTAAATGAAGAGCTTCAAAAGGCTGAAGACATTTTACACCCTAATCTTTTTATTGCAAAAGAAGACTCTACAATGACATCTCATACACCAGAAGAGATTCTAGAAGTGGGGAAGCCATTAGATTTCAACACAAAAGAAACCCATTCCTTTGCAGAGTGGCTTAAGCACGCCACTTTCAAACCTATACAAAGAGAAGAAAAAATCCAAAAGACACCTGTTCAAGCTGTATCTAAAGAAGATAAAGGTGATGGTGTTTCGCTTTCGCGAAAGCGCAAAGAAGAAATCATCAACTCTTTTATTGATTCTAATCCTAAAATAAGAATATCTCCTTCTAAAACTACAGTAACAACTAATCCCGTCGATACAGAAAGTACAGCTCCTGAAGCATTGATGACAGAGACGTTAGCCCGCGTATACTTGGAGCAAAAAAACTATAAAAAAGCTCGACTAGCTTACCGTATTTTAAGTTTGAAATATCCAGAAAAAAGTGGTTTCTTTGCAGACCAAATTCGGGCAATACAAGAATTAGAAGAAAATAAAGAGTAAGAGTTATGAGTACGATGTTTTATGTTTTTTTAGGATTAATCATTTTTGTCGCTTTCCTATTGATAGTGGTTATTATGGTTCAAAACCCTAAAGGTGGTGGATTATCATCTTCTTTTGGAGGAGGTGGCGGTGGTCAACAAATGGGAGGAGTTCAGAAAACAACAGATTTTCTTGACAAAGCCACATGGGGACTAGCTACTATTTTACTTGTACTTATACTTTTAAGTAACATCTCCATTTTTGGAGGAAATAGAGAAGGTGCTTCACAAGTATTTGATGCAGAAGCTATAGATACACCTGCAATTCCATCTAATGATGGACTTACAATTCCTGCAGATGATTCTAATGGAGGTTAAAACTTTGAGAAAAAATAAAAAAACCGACTCTAGACCGAGTCGGTTTTTTTGTGCGCTGTAAATTTGTCAGTAGCCTATAAATGGCATAATTTCTGTCCTTACGCTAGCGTAAAATTAAATTAATAACTAAAAATACGATTCAAAAAATGGCTTTAAACATCAAACCGCTTGCAGACCGTGTGGTTATAGAACCACTCGCTGCAGAGACACAAACTGCCTCTGGTTTATTTATTCCAGATTCAGCGCAAGAGAAGCAACAAAAAGGAAAAGTTGTTGCCGTAGGTGCTGGTAAAAAAGACCACGTCATGACCGTAAAAAAAGGCGATACTGTTCTTTATGGGAAGTATGCAGGTACCGAGCTTAAAATGGATTCAAAAGATTATGTAATTATGCGTGAGGATGATATCCTGGCGATAGTTTAAGGAATTCTGCTTTCGCGAAAGCGTATAAAAAACAACTTATAAATCATAAAATTTCTGCCTTAGCAGAAATGAAAAGAAACATAAAATGGCAAAAGATATAAAATTTGACATCGAGGCACGTGACGGTATAAAGCGCGGTGTAGATGCCTTAGCAAACGCAGTAAAAGTAACATTAGGACCTAAAGGACGTAATGTAATTATCAGTAAATCCTTTGGTGCGCCACAAGTAACTAAAGATGGTGTAACTGTAGCTAAAGAGATTGAACTGGAAGATGCTCTAGAAAATATGGGGGCTCAGATGGTAAAAGAAGTTGCCTCTAAAACCAATGACCTTGCTGGTGATGGAACCACTACGGCTACCGTTCTAGCGCAAGCTATCGTTAAAGAAGGCCTTAAGAATGTTGCGGCGGGAGCTAACCCAATGGATTTAAAAAGAGGCATTGATAAAGCTGTTGAGGCAATCACTTCTGACCTTGAAAAGCAAAGCGCAAAAGTGGGTAACTCGTCAGAAAAAATAAAGCAGGTTGCTTCTATCTCTGCAAATAATGATGACGTAATAGGAGAGTTAATCTCTGAGGCTTTTGGGAAAGTAGGTAAAGAAGGAGTTATAACTGTAGAAGAGGCTAAAGGAACAGAAACCTATGTAGATGTTGTTGAGGGAATGCAGTTTGATCGTGGATACCTCTCTCCGTATTTTGTGACAAATAGTGATAAAATGCAAGCTGATTTAGAGAGTCCATATATCTTATTATTTGACAAGAAGATTTCTTCTATGAAAGATTTACTTCCTGTTCTTGAGCCAGTAGCTCAAACAGGAAAGCCACTTCTTATTATCGCAGAAGATGTAGATGGAGAAGCGCTAGCAACGTTAGTTGTAAATAAATTACGTGGCGCTCTTAAAATTGCAGCAGTTAAAGCTCCAGGTTTTGGCGACCGTCGTAAAGCCATGCTAGAAGATATTGCTATCCTTACTGGTGGCACTGTAATTTCTGAAGAGAGAGGGTTTACACTAGAAAATGCTTCTATCGAGATGCTTGGAACGGCAGAAAATGTAACAATTGATAAAGACAACACAACAGTTGTTAATGGTGCAGGTAAAAAAGGAGATATTAAAGCTCGCGTAGGACAAATCAAATCTCAGATTGAAACGACAACCTCTGATTATGACAAAGAGAAACTACAGGAACGTCTTGCTAAACTAGCTGGAGGTGTAGCTGTGCTATATGTAGGTGCCGCTTCTGAAGTAGAGATGAAAGAAAAGAAAGACCGTGTAGATGATGCACTTCATGCTACGCGAGCGGCAGTAGAAGAAGGAATTGTTGCCGGAGGAGGTGTGGCACTTGTTCGTGCTAAAAAAACCTTAACTAATATTGATACAGAAAATGCAGATGAAGCAACGGGAGTGCAAATTGTGAATCGTGCGATAGAGGCACCATTACGAACAATTGTAGCTAATGCTGGGGGTGAAGGCTCTGTAGTTATTGCTAAAGTGATGGATGGCAAGAAAGACTTTGGGTATAATGCTAAGAATGGAGAGTATACAGATATGCTCAAAGCGGGTATTATAGATCCTAAGAAAGTAACTCGTGTTGCCTTAGAAAATGCGGCTTCTGTTTCTGGAATGATTCTAACTACAGAATGTGCACTAACAGACATTAAAGAAGATACTCCTGCAATGCCTCCTATGGGTGGCGGCGGGATGCCAGGAATGATGTAATTACTTTTGCAAAAAAGTGAATGAATGCCAAAGCTGTCTATTTTTAGACAGCTTTTTCTTTATGTATTCTCCAGTAATTTCATTAATCCAAAAAAACAATCGGACAAAACTTATTTATGAACCATTAAAGAAAGTCTAAATCTTTGATGACTCCTGAAAAAAAGAAAAAAAACTAAAGTTTTCATATGTTTTTCGACTGATCCTACAATATTCTAATATTATACTCCACATTTAAATCTTTTTAACTAAAATATTATTTAACTATGAAAAAAATACAATTAGTTGCCGTTTTTGCATTCATAGGCATTTCGGCTATGTTTCTTCAAAAAGATAAATCAGAAAAAAAATCGGATCTGGACCCTTCATCTAACATTAATTTCACTTCTGCTAAGAAAGAAAAAAGAAAGAAAAAAACTTTAGAAGAGAAAAGGCTGTTTGCTTTAGAAAGAGTACAGTTTGAATTGGACTTATTGAAAAACCCAGTTACAGGAGAAGTCTCTAAAGAAGATAGAGCAAATCAATTAGCCAGTGCATTAGAAATTCAAAGTCTAAATAATAATAGAGCTGCCACAAATAATTTTGTTTCAAGAGGCCCTTCTAATTTAGGTGGAAGGACTAGATCACTTGTTATAGATATAAGCGACCCAACAAGTAATACTATAATTGCCGGTGGTGTAAGTAGCGGGGTGTACAGAACAACGGATGGAGGAGAAAATTGGACCCGAGTATCCTCAAATAACGATCTACATAACGTTACCACAATAGTTCAAGACTCTAGGCCTGGTTTTCAAAATATATGGTATTATGGTACTGGTGAATTAGCGGGAAATAGTGCTAGTCTTGGCTCTACTTTTCTAGGTCAAGGTGTCTGGCAATCCATTGACAATGGATTAACATGGGAAGCAATTCCAGAAACATCTTCTGTTTTTGAAGATTTTGATTCTGACTTTGACTTTATTCATGCCCTAGCTGTGAGTCCAACGACAGGAGATCTTTTTATTGCAACTGTCAATTCTGTGTATAATTTTAATGGCACTGCTTTAACCGAAATACTAGTTGCAGATTCGCAGAATGCCCAGACATTTACAGATGTTACTATTGATGCATCTGGTAGAGTTTATGCATCTATTGGCGGCGATGAGAACAACACAAACGGCGTATACTTATCAGAAGATAATGGCATCACTTTCAACAGAATAGCTCAAACAGGTAATCCAACAGAATGGGCGGCTACAGGACGAACAGTACTTGCTACGGCGCCTTCAAATGACAATATTATTTATGCTTTATTTACTAATGGCGCGAGCAGCGCTGCAAATCAGGTAGAAGCAGATTTGTGGAGATATGACCGTGCAAATGATACTTGGGAAGATTTTTCTTCTAGATTACCTGATTTACCCGGAGGACCAATTGGAGGAATTGATCCTTTTGCGGTTCAAGGAGGTTATGATTTAGATATTAGCGTAAGCTTTACCGATGAGAATTTTGTTGCCATTGGCGGAACTAGTGCCTATAGAATTCGAAATATAGAAACAGACTCTCAATTCGAAATTATTGGAGGTTATAATGGCGCTCAAGTGGCTTTATATGATACTCCTAATGGCGATACACATCACCCAGATGTTCATGCCGTAGTATTTGATCCGTTTAATTCAAATGTTTTATTTTCTGGGACCGATGGAGGTGTACACCGAACAGATAACATTAATGCAGATGAAATTGATTGGGTCAACTTAAATAACAACTATCAAACGTATCAATTTTATGATGTATTTCTCGATCAGTTAGAAGGATCTAACATAGTATTGGGCGGAGCCCAAGATAATGGAACAACTGGAGGTGGTACAGATTTTGGTTTACCGGACAATACTGAGATGACTTCAATATTTGGAGGAGATGGAGTTTCTGTTGGATTAGGAAGACCAGAAAATGGAAATGTCATTGGATACTTTGGATCGCAATTGGGTAATATATTTAGATTAAATTTTACTAATGGTTCTTTCGTTTCTATACGACCAAATGAAGCCACGGCAAATGGATTGTTTGTTACCTTATTTCATTTAGATCCAGATAACAATGGCAATCTGTATTATGCTAATCAAAATAATGTATTCAGAACAACGAGTGCACCTACCGTAAATGGAAGTACTTGGGATGATCTAGGTGTACTTCCTGTTCTTCAAAGACCAAGATCCTTTGCAACTACTAGAGGGGAATATGACCCTAATACTAGCTATATGCTAATTGGAGGTCAGAATGGTGGAGTATTTAGATTAGATGACCCAGCAAATAATGATGACTTAGGTAATGCAGTTAATATTACCCCTGATGGAGCAGTAGGTCCTGGATCTATTGTGAGTGCAATGGCTATACATCCTACAAACCCTGATAATGCTATTGCAGTATATGCAAATTTTGGAATACCGAGCATATTCATTACAAATGATGCAACGAGTGCTAATCCCACCTGGACATTAGTGGAACGTAATCTCGCTCCATTTTCAATCAGATCTGCACAAATTCTAGATATAGATGGACCTCAATATTTTGTAGGAACAGCAAGAGGATTATACAGTAATGAAGACCCTGAGCAATTTGATTGGATTCCAGAAGGAGTGGATCAAATAGGTATTCCCGTTATTAGTGATTTAGAATACAGGCCATCTGATGGTTTGCTTCTTGTTGGTACACATGGAAATGGAATGTTTGAGACTGAAAATACGCTCGCTACAGAAGAAATAGGCAATAGTGTAACAGAAAACAATCTATCTATTTTCCCAAATCCAGCTCAAAATCAACTTAATTTTAGACTGGAGGCGCAAGGATTAAATTTCAATGGGTATGAAATTATAGATTATACAGGACGTGTAGTTGATAGAGCTACTTTTGAAAACACTACAGAACAGAGTATTAATATATCTCAGTTTACTTCTGGAGTGTACTTCTTACGTGTTAATACAGAAAACAACCAAAGTATCGTAAAACGATTTTTGAAAAGATAGATTACGAGCTAATTCTATTAAAAAAGGCCTCTTAAGAGGCCTTTTTTAATATCTAGGAGTTTCGATTTCTGATGACATAGAAAGTTTTTGCCTATAAAACTTCTCTTTTCCAGCTTCTTTATAATAAATTAATGATTCATCTTTTTCAAGATTAGCGGGTAGGTTCTTCATCATTTCTGAAGTCTTATTTTCACCTCCTATTACACCTCCTAAAGTGTTTTCTGCCGTATTATTAGTACCATCATTAATATTGGCATAATAATTTTTAGAATCATCCGAATTCAAATCTACAATCCAGTTTTTAAAGACTATCTTTTCCAAAACAATATTCGTTTGCTGTTCTTGAAGTGCTAATTGAATAGTATAACCAGCTCCCCCACCAGAAATCCCTGCAACCCATCGCTTATATTCTGCCTTATCAAAAGTAAGAGCGTCATTATTCTCTACCACCAGCTTTTTATCACTGCATTTAGTCAACAAGAAAAAACTCATTACCACAACCTTAAGTACTATTTTCATAATTATCTTTATTGGTATTCTAACTTATATTATTTCAATCTCATTAATTTGAATTCCCTAATTTACTGTCAATGACTCCACATTTAAGCATCTGATCCCCAAAATATGGATTTCTAACCTCTTTAGAATCAGATAACCAGTATGCTCCTTTTCCATCAAAAGCCATAGGACAATATTGCTTGTAAATTGTTCCAGTGCTAATGTTTTCAGACAAAATTAATTCCAAGTCTTTCGACACACGTTCAAATGCCGTTCTCTGCGTTTTTGTATCACCTTCAGTAATTAATATTTTGATTGCCCTTCTTGTATCATCAGAAATTTCATTTATCCCTTGTACCTTTTGACTAAGTGCAATTGCCTCCCTCTGCGCTATAGCGGCATTTGTGTTTACTAAAGCAGCTTTTACATTTAGGTAAGCATCATAGACATCACTATATCGCGCTTCGTTAAATGTCACTTTAGAACTTGTCTCTGTTTGATTCAAATCTTTATCGCTATGAACTGTCTTTTTTGCCTTTTGATGACTAGGCGCCGTTTTGATCGGAGCATCCGTATTTCCCTTACAAGAGACAAATAACAAAACGATTATTGCACTAAAAATGGTTTTCATAAATTACTTTTTTACGTTATAAAGATACTTCTAGATTAAGTATTGACCTTGCGATAATAAAAAAAAGCAGGAAGCAAAATAAAAATTAACAAGGGTTGTATTAAAAATCTTCTTGCATAAAAAACACCATTCGCATCCCCTATTTCATATGAATTAACAAGGAATACAAGTACTACGAGTAGAAATACAAAAACGATTATATAGAACATTGCTGCAAACTTAATAATCCCTTTTTCCATAAAGGTCATTCCTAAAATCAGCAAAGACAAGATCATCTGCAAACCATATCGTAAAGCAATATCAACATACCATTTCACCATATCCATTTCTGGTAGCGCGGCATTCTGATAATAGCCTTTAAAAAATGAGTTTAAAGGATCGTAAAAGAGTTCGCTTTCGCGAAAGCGTACGAACAAAAAACCCATAAAACAAAAGAAAATTACAACTATACGAACAGACTTTAGCATGCATTAACTCTTTTTATATGCGTTAATCCACCCTAACCACAGTAGGAATACAGTGCCATAAATAACTGCTGGAAATATGGTGCCATGGAGTAAATCTGTGTATTCGGGGTATTCAATAATACCCATCGTGAGCAAGGCAATACGAAGAATATTCATTGTATAAATGAGTGCCAAACCGCCAAAAATAAATAGCAAAGTCTTTTTCTTACCATCAAAAAAAGATAGTACAAAAGCCACAAAAAGAAGCATTACACTAATGGCATTACAACCTTCTACAACACGTGCAAGTACCTCGCCAGATTTTATAAGATTCATGGCAGGCTGAAATTTATTAGGCTCAACACTAACATCATATCCCATGGAATGAAGTACAGACTCACTTTGTATGGCGACAAGATGGGTCGCAATATCTGGATAATACTGCTCACTGGAGGCATACTTGAGATACATCTGGTAGAGCATAAACAATACCAAATAACTCCCTAGAAACGTAAGGATAAATCGAACTACAGACTTATATTTGTTTAATAATTCTAACAATTGTAATTGTTTAGCCTCTAAAATACATGAAATAATGGCGTTACACGATTTAAAAAACGAGCTATCCAGCATCTTAGCAAATACAAAGGTTGAAACTTACGGTAGACTTACCCAAGTCTGCGAAGTTTTACAGCGTTCTATTAGCTATTACAATTGGGTAGGTTTCTATTTTGCTAATCACGAGGCACAAACATTACATCTCAAAGCTTTTGCAGGAGAACCTACGGACCATATCGTTATTCCATTTGGGAAAGGAATTTGCGGTCAAGTAGCTGTCTCAAATGAAAATTTTGTAGTCCCTGATATATCTGCACAAGACAATTATATTGCCTGTAGCATTACCGTAAAAAGTGAAATCGTAGTACCCTTGTTTAAAAATGGAAAAAATATAGGTCAGATTGATATTGACTCTCACGCACCAGACCCCTTCTCTAAAGAGGATGAACTTTTTCTGGAATGGGTAAATGAGCAGGTTGCCGAGATTATAGAAGTTCCTTGAAAAACATTGCGAAACCTATAAAAACTAAAACGTAACAAAGAATAAACGAATCAGTATAATAAGTTTTTTGGAAGTATTGATTTTTTCTTAATGACAAATAATTTTTCCTCTCATAGATAAACAAAACTACTCCCACTATTATCAATAAAATCCCAATAAGCATATTTATTAGATCCATAATACTACATTCCCGTTCTAATCGCCTCCACAGGATCTAAACGCGATGCACTAATTGCTGGTATTATACCCGCAATAATACCTATAACAAAAGTGGTAGAAAGACCAAGTATTATATTTTTTGCAGAGAGTACAAATTCAAAATCTCCCGCAATCCCAGAAACTCCTAGAAGCAAAACAATTCCCTGAACTAGAATCAATCCAATAATTCCTCCAAAAATGGATAATAAAATCGATTCAAATAAGAACTGAGATAAAATAAATCTGCCTTTTGCTCCCAATGCCTTTTGAATTCCTATAAGATTAGTACGTTCCCGTACACTCACAAACATAATATTTGCAATCCCAAAACCTCCTACTAACAAAGAGAAGCCCCCTATACCCCATCCTACAAGGGTTAGTATGCTTATCACTCCTTCTATCGCATCTGCTGCACCTTTGAGTTCCGTAATAAAAAAGCTATCAATTTCATCCGGTTTAAGCGCTCGCTTGCGTCTCATACGCTGTTTAATAAGCGCAATAAATTCATTGTAATCCTCGTCTGCCTTAGGTTTTAAAGAAAGGTAAGGCACAACTCTTTTTTTCTTTACATCAAACAATCTTGTTGCAATTTTAGCGGGTATAATAACTTTCTCATCTTTACTATCCCCAAAGGCATTAACCCCTTCCTTTTCTAAGACACCGATAACAGTAAATTTTCTACTAAATAATCGTACTCGCTTTCCTGTGGGATTAACACCTTCTCCAAAAAGATTTTTGGCAATCTCCACGCCAAGAACAACTACAGGACGTCCATTAGCTGATTCTTGTTCATTAAAAAATCTGCCAAACTCGAACTGTAGCGCTTCAATATCGAAAAAACCTTCAGTTACTGCCTCTATTCCAACCCCATTTACAAACTCATCATTATACTTAATGTTTTGAGAAGGAATACCAAACATACCATAAGACATTGCCTCCGCCTCTGGTAAATTTTTATCTAAGTATTGATAATCTTCATAGGTTAAGGCTGGAAATTGTCTCCATTTCCATTGGGGCACCTCTTCAGGTTTAAAAGGAAATGTTGACAGCCATATCGTATTTTGATCTAGCGTAGATAGACTTCCTTTAATATCTCGTTCAAGAGAATCTACTGCTGCAAGCACCCCTATAATAGAAAAAATTCCAACCGTCACTCCCATAAGAGACAAGAAGGTCCGAAGCTTATTATTGCGCAAGGCATTACTGGCAAATCTAAAACTTTCTTTAAGTACTCGCAGGTATATAAACATGAAGAATTCTCTAAAAATTAAAGATAAGACGTATATGTTGAAAATATGTTACAACTTCTTAAAATTAACAGCAAAAAGGCCTTAGCCAAAAGGCTTGAAATCCCTATTTTTGCTACTTATCCAAATGTATTTACATTTTTACCATGAACGACATTAAAAAAGCGGGTTCGGCCCTAGTTTCTGTATTTAGTAAAGAAGGACTTGCTCCTTTAGTGCAAAAGATGCACGAACTAGGCATTACCCTATATTCGACCGGAGGAACAGAGAAATTTATTAAAGATTTAGACATTCCTGTGATTGCTGTAGAAGACGTAACATCTTATCCATCTATCCTAGGAGGACGGGTAAAAACCTTACACCCTAAGGTTTTTGGAGGCATTTTAAACCGCCAAGAGCATGAAGGTGATATTGCAGAAATGCAACAGTTTGAAATACCTCAATTAGATATTGTAATTGTAGACCTCTACCCTTTTGAAAAAACAGTAGCTTCTGGAGCTTCAGAACAAGACATTATAGAGAAAATTGATATCGGTGGCATTTCTTTAATTCGTGCTGCTGCAAAAAACTTTAAGGACACCCTTTGTGTCTCTTCTATGGAAGACTACAATGAGGTATTAGAAATATTATCTCAAAATAATGGTGCAACCGCTATGGCAGATCGCAGAAGATATGCGGCCAAATCATTTGCCATTTCTTCTCATTATGACACTGCCATTTTTAACTATTTTAATAGCGATCACAGTATGGCTGCCCTTAAAATAAGTGAAAACCAAGGACAGGTGCTACGTTATGGAGAAAACCCACACCAAAAAGGTTTCTTTTTTGGAGATTTTGATGCGATGTTCGATAAGCTTCATGGTAAAGCATTATCCTATAACAACTTGCTCGATGTAGACGCGGCTGTAAACCTCATGAACGAGTTTACTGGAGAAGCACCTACTTTTGCTATTTTAAAACATAATAATGCTTGTGGTTTTGCACAACGAGATACAGTTCATCAAGCCTATGTAGATGCATTAGCAGGAGATCCTGTTTCTGCTTTTGGAGGTATTTTAATCTCAAATGTAGAGATAGATCAACCCACAGCAGAAGAAATTCATAAACTGTTTTGCGAAGTGGTTATTGCTCCTTCTTTTTCTAATGAAGCCCTTACAACACTTAAAGGGAAAAAGAATAG
>JALZVV010000220.1 GCA_023299935.1 Dokdonia sp. | reverse complement strand
TATTCAACATTAAATGATGATATCAGATTTGCTGATTCTAATGAGTTCTTTATTTTGGCGCCTATAATCTTAGTTATGCTCATTTTCTCATATACTATACGAATGAGAGTATTTGACAAGGTACACGGTATTGATTTTGGCGAACTCTCAAGAGGAAATTGGAAAGGTGAAATAGTCACTACTGATGAAGATGATGATGAAGATCATATAGACGAAGAAGAGGAGGAGGATGGTGATGATGAACCGCTATTTATGGGTTAAATCGTTTACAATACTCGTACTCACTTTAGATATCCTTTATTAATCCGTATTTTTGGGTAGTAACGCTACCTTATGGATATTACAAAAAGTCCTTTTACTAAAGAGCAACTCCTCCCTCAGGAAGAGAAGCTAGAAATTGCCAAAAAAAGCGGTCAGCTTTTTATAGGTATTCCTAAAGAAACACATTTTCAAGAAAAACGGGTCTGCCTAACCCCAGATGCTGTTGCAGCGCTTACTTCTAATGACCATCGGGTGCTTATAGAGTCTAAAGCGGGAGAAGGTGCACGCTACTCAGATAAAGATTATAGTGAGGCCGGGGCAGAAATCACAAACGACCCTGCAAAAGTCTTTGCCTGTCCTACCATCCTTAAAGTAGAACCTGCATCCCTAGAGGAAATCGAATTAATGAATCCGCAAACGGTTCTGATATCTGCCTTACAGATAAAAACCCAAAGCAAAACCTATTTTGAAAAATTAGCTGCCAAACGCATTACCGCCTTAGCCTTTGAGTTTATCAAAGATGAAGACGGAAGTTATCCAGCCGTTCGCACCTTATCTGAAATTGCAGGAACCGCAGCTGTGCAAGTCGCTGCAGAACTAATGAGCAGTGCACAACACGGTACCGGTATGCTATTAGGAAATATAAGTGGTGTGCCACCAGCAGAAGTAGTCATTCTAGGTGCAGGTACTGTAGGAGAATTTGCGGTACGTTCTGCAATAGGATTAGGGGCTAATGTAAAAGTATTTGACAATTCCATTACTAAACTTCGTAGGATTCAGACCAATATTGGGCGACCTCTATACACCTCTACCATTCAACCCAAGAATTTAATCAAAGCCTTAAAGCGTTGTGATGTGGCTATAGGAGCTGTACGCGGAGTCAATAGATCCCCAGTAGTTGTTACAGATACTATGGTAGAAGGAATGAAAAACGGCGCTATTATCGTAGATGTTAGTATTGATATGGGAGGTTGTTTTGAAACCAGTGATGTCACCACTCACGATGCGCCTACATTTAAAAAACATGGGGTTACGCATTATTGCGTGCCCAATATTCCTGCCCGTTTTGCCAGAACCGCATCAGTATCTCTGAGTAATATATTCACTCCTTACCTTATGGATATCGCAGAGCAAGGTGGCATCGAAAATACCTTGCGTTTTGACAAAGGTTTAAAAAACGGTTTGTATTTTTACCATGGTGTTTTAACCAGTAAATCGGTAGCAAATTGGTTTGACCTTTCCTACCGCGATATCAATCTTCTTATTTTTTAACTATGCGTATTATTCAGAGAGTGGGATACTATTTAGTCGGCGTGGCTATTGGTATTGTATTATTAGCCGTTTTTGTTAAAGGAAAAATGAAGGATAAAATATTGGATTTTGCCTATTTACCAGAAGCAAGAGTATTAAAAAGCCTGGGGAATATGCCCTATACGCTTTCCGCGAAAGCGCAACAAAGTCCAGTAGGGTCTGAAATAGACTCCGTCTGGCTTTCTCATTTCTATAAAGACGCCGAAGTAGATTTTTCTAATAGCAACCCAAGAAAATCTGATTGCCTCAAGGAATATACCGTTAATGGCAATGCTGCTGCTCAGGATTTGAGTGTGTTTTTAACCCTCAATCCTTGTGACTCTTTAGTAGAAATAAAAGAAATAAAGATCATGAAGTAGTTGAAAACAGTCATTAATTACTACAGACTCAAGATTAGCGACTAATTAAAGTTTTCTACGCTTTTTCTCTTTCTTAATTAACTCCAGTTCTCTATTAGTTTGTCCTGCAACACTGGTATTCTCTTCTGCCCTACGGATTAAATACGGCATCACATCTTTTACAGGCCCAAATGGGATGTACTTGGCTACATTATAACCTTCGGCAGCAAGATTAAAGCTTATATGATCACTCATTCCGTATAATTGCCCAAACCAAACCCGTTGATCTCCAGATTCTAATGATCTTTTCTTCATTTCTTCAACAGCCATTAGACTGCTTTCTTCATTATGTGTCCCTAAAAACACAGAGATATCATCTAGATGATCAAAAATATAACACATTACCTTATTGTAATTATCATCTGTGGCTTGCTTGGTTTCGCAAATTGGAGATGGGTATCCATTGATTTCTGCACGTTCCCGTTCTTTTTCCATATAAGCACCTCGAACTACCTTCACTCCTATTTTAAAACCTTTAGCCTTCGCTTCAAGGTGTATTTTTTTTAAATAATCCAGTCTATCCCAGCGATAGCATTGCAAAGTGTTATACACAATCACATTTTTTGTGTTGTATTTTGCCATCATTCTGTATACTAGCTCATCTGCGGCATCCTGCATCCAGCTTTCTTCTCCGTCAATAAGCACTTCTACATTAGTATCGTGTGCACGTTTACAAATGGTATCAAAACGAGTTTCTATACGCGCCCACTCATCTGTTTCAGAAAGGCTTAACTCTTTTCCTTCTGTCACTTTTTGCCAAAGTGCAAAACGGCCTAAACCGGTAGGTTTAAAAACTGAAATGGGCATTGCTTCCTTATGCTCTGCAAAATCTGTTAACTCCATAACCTTTGCAAGGCAGGCATCAAACTGCGCCTCATCTTCCTTTCCTTCTACAGAGTAATCTAGTACCGCACTTACGCCCGTTCCATACAATTTATCTACCACTGGCAGGCAATCATCTGCGGTTACGCCGCCACAAAAGTGGTCAAAAACAGTAGAGCGTATCAATCCTTCTACAGGTAAACTTGCATTAAGCGCAAACTTAGTTATTGCAGTACCTATACGTACAAGAGGTTCTTTAGATATCATTTTAAACAGGAAGTACGCACGTTCTAATTCACTATCGGTTTTAAGAATAAACGCGCGTTCTGAGTTTTCAAAAAGAGAAGCCATAAGGGACATTTTAGGATACAAATATAATTTAATCTCCAGCTGTTTTTACCTAAAAAGTAAGTAATTTGCAGCTTTCAAATTCAGGAAATGAAGCCCATACAAGCTCTAGATTATCAGGTTGTCTTTAATCAAGAAGGTACAACTGCTTTAAACGACTTATTAGCCGCTTCTAGCTACTCTAAAATCTTCGTGATTGTAGATACCAATACCCAGTCCCATTGTCTTGCGGCTTTTTTAAGCAAGCTATCTACGTCCATAGCCATAGAGGTCATAGAGATAGATTCTGGAGAAGAGCATAAAACAATTAGTACTTGTGAAGGTGTTTGGGATGCGCTGGCTCATCTAGATGCAGACCGTAAGGCGGTTGTTATCAATCTTGGAGGTGGTGTCGTAACAGATCTAGGAGGGTTTGTGGCTAGTACATTTAAACGAGGTATGGATTTTATTAATGTTCCTACCACCCTACTAGCAATGGTAGATGCCTCTGTTGGGGGTAAGACAGGAGTGGATCTAGGCGCCCTCAAAAACTTAATTGGGGTAATAAATAACCCACAAATGGTCCTGATAGACACGACATACTTAAATTCTTTATCTGCTCAAGAAATGCGCTCTGGACTCGCAGAGGTATACAAACACGGCCTTGTTGCTAGTAAAGACTATTGGACTGGCTTAACAAACCTAAGCCAGTTAACCACAGAAGATTTAGACCAAATTATTTATGATAGTGTTATCATAAAAAATACGATCGTCTTAGAAGATCCTAAGGAAGATGGATTGAGAAAGGCACTCAATTTTGGACACACCCTAGGTCACGCTATTGAATCCTATTGTTTAGAAGCACCTGATCGCAAACGCCTATTACACGGAGAAGCTATCGCCATTGGTATGATATTAGAATGTTTTATTTCTGAAAAGAAAGGATTATTGGATGCTACAACCTTAGACCAGATCACTCATGTTCTCTCTGATATGTATCCGCAAAGTAGTTTTAATCCTATAGAAATTGAGCATATTATTGGGAATTTAAAATATGACAAAAAGAACAGTAATGGGACCGTACTCTTTGTACTCTTAGAATCAATAGGAAGTCCTGTTCTCAATCAAGAAGTAGCCCATAAAGATATTAAAGCAGCTTTTGACTACTATCATGCTTTATACCAAGCTTAGCTAAGTCTTAACCTAAATAACGCTCTTTTATAATAGCAATATGACTTCGGTCGTGACCCGCTATAATAAAACCAGCGGCTCCAGCGCTTAGATTCGTATTACTTGCTAAGCCTACACTTTTGAGCATTGCATTATCCATCGTGTCAAATAAGGCAATACTAGCATCTCTAACGGTCTTATACTCCCTAAGCAGACTTGCCATCGAACGTCCATAAGCTTTAGAAGGTCTAATATAATCATCTTGTTCAAAGCCGGAAAGCGGGGTATCGTCTTTTCGCGCAAAGCGTAATGCTCTATAAGCAAACACTCTCTCAGCATCTATAAGATGCAACAAAATCTCTTTGGGGGTCCACTTACCCTCTGCGTATCTAAAATTTTCCTTGGTCGTATCTAGGCTCTCAAAAAACGCTATGGTTTCTTCTTTTCCAGATTGTAATGCTTGGATAAGTGATTCGTTTTTAGGCACTAATCCTATATAATGCCCGTAATTAGGGTGATGCTCGCTAGGGTTGATATTTTCTGAAGTCATAGGCTGTGTAGTTAGAAATAGAAATGTACAAAAAAACCCTTCTTAAATGGAAGGGTTTTAACTTAAAAATAGGAATGCACTATATTAAATCTCTAAAGATAGAGTGCATTAAACGTTTCTTGTCATTTAGACTCTCTTCCAGGGAAATCATAGTCTCCGTGCGATATACACCATCTATATCATCTAATTGGAAAATGATATTCTTTGCGTGATTTGTATCTCTAGCACGTATTTTACAGAAAATATTAAACTTCCCTGTAGTGACGTGCGCCACTGTTACATAAGGAATCTCTGCAATGCGTTCTAGCACAAATGTAGTTTGAGAGGTTTTATTGATAAATACACCAACATAGGCTATAAATGAATACCCCAGTTTAGTATAGTTTAAACTTAATGAGGAACCATTTATGATTCCTGCCTCCTCCATTTTCTTCACTCTTACATGCACTGTACCTGCAGAAATAAGTAATTTTTTTGCAATATCCGTAAAAGGAATTCTTGTATTCTCGATAAGCATATCTAGAATTTGGTGATCTATTTCGTCAAGTTTAAACTTTGCCATTATTTTTTCGTTTTATCATTGATAATCAAAAATAATTCATTTTTATTGAATTATCCGCAATAAAAATGGCTAAAATCACACTACAACGTTATAGTTGTTCCGTTATCTAGAGAAATCTTCAATATATCGGTCAATTTAGACTGTTTTGAGCTAAAAGTTATTGTTGTTTGGGCTCCTTTTGCATCAATTACTCTATGTCCATAAGTAGATTTAGTTTCCTTGTTATCAGCAATTAAGGGTATAAATTTAATGATTCCATCTTCCAATCGTTCTTGATATTGAATACCAATATTTCCATTACTAGTATTCCTAATAATCACATCGCAATAGCACTTTTGATGTTCTGGGATGTCTACATATTGATTTATGGAATGTACCGTTTCTGACACTACGGCCTGCAAAGCGCTTACTAGCGATAAAAAAACATATTGCCTGCATTGTTCTCTGCTATAATCATTAGGTACGTGTCCTGCTTCAAAAAGTACTGTAGGCACTTTCAAGTTTTGAAAAGTATCACCTACACAGTTTAAATTAAAACCATCATCATAACGTCCAATCTGTCCAGGCAGTAATGTGTGCAAGCTATTATGGATAGCTGTTATAATGGACATAGAACGCTTTCGCGAAAGCGTTACAGACCGCTCCTTATCTGCCGAAGGGCTTAGAAAAGATAAAACTGATGCTTTGCCTGTTGCCTCAAAACCGTATATCGTGCGTTGCCCGTGAAGATTAAAGCATATATCGGGTTTAAAATCGTCAAATAATTCTTTTAATATCCTGCTCTCAGGTTGCGACTGCCGCTGTGCATCTCGATTAAGATCAATATCATTAGCATTATTCCTTGTATATACCGCCGCGCCATCGGGGTTTACTATGGGTACGATACAAATAGTTAACT
>JALZVV010000219.1 GCA_023299935.1 Dokdonia sp. | reverse complement strand
CTTTGCGTAAACCACGTAAACGGCACACGTTCCTTATGATGGTCGAGATATTGAATTAGGTTTTGAAGGAGATGAACATTTTCCAACAGACTTTTTAGGTCAAGAAGGATATCCACTTACTGAAAAGGAATAAAGCGGGTGCTTGTTTAAAAAAATCACTAGTTTTTGAGTGAATTTTTTAAACTTTGCGCAAACCACGTAAACGGCACATGTTCCTTATGATGGTCGAGATATTGAATTAGGTTTTGAAGGAGATGAACATTTTCCAACAGACTTCCTAAGTCAATAAGGATATCCAATGACAGAAAAAAATAAATATAATAAGGTACTGTAAAATCGCTAGGGCGGTTATAATAAAAACAAACAAATGAAACATCTATTTATTGCACTTGTTACAACTTTAGGAATTATTATCGTCTCTTGTGGTGGCGCAAAAAATGCAGTTGCAGAGTCTAATACGGCAGCTGTAGAAGTTATTGAAGAGAAAGTAACTATTGTCCCTAAAGAAGAGATGGCAGAACCAGAAGTAATTGAAACTCCAGAAGTTCCTGCCATACCGGAAACTCCTGAAACGCCAGAAAAACCAATGATAGAAAAAGAGGTGCCCGCAACTGAACCTACAACTCCAGAAGTGATTGAAGTGCCGGAACCAGAGGTAGCAGCAATTATAGAGGACGAAGTCAATACATTGATATACCCTAACCACAGTACATTCAATCAACTCCTTGCCACTCATGTTTCCCCTCAAGGAAATGTAAACTATAATGGGTTTAAAAGTAATTGGAGCACGTTGCGTTCTTATATCAAAGATTTAGGTGAAAAAATGCCTGCAGATGACTGGACTAGAGAAGATAAATTATCCTACTGGATGAATGCATATAATGCTATGACAGTGGATTTAATCCTACGTAACCAGCCAGTAGCTAGTATTAAAGATATTAAGGACCCTTGGGACCAACGCTTATGGAAATTAGGTGATACATGGTATAACCTCAATCAGATAGAACACCAGATCCTTCGCAAGATGGGAGATGCTCGAATCCACTTTGGGATTAACTGTGCTTCTTTCTCCTGTCCTCCATTATTAAACGAGGCATTTACTGCAGACAAAGTAGAGTCGCAATTAGATGCACTAGCGAGAGGCTTTGTAAATGATAGCAAGCGCAATACCATCACGGCAAATAGTATTGAAATTTCTAAAATTTTCACGTGGTTTGCAAAAGACTTTAAAACAGATGGTAGCCTGATTGATTTCCTAAACAAATATTCTGAAACGCCCATTGCTTCCAATGCAAAAAAACGATACATGGATTACGATTGGACGCTTAACAAATAAAGCTTTTGACTACAACTCGTTTATCTATTGTTATTCCTGCGCTCAATGAGGCCGAAACTATTGGAGACCTTATTGATCACTTGAATACGATGGCCAAGCATCCCAATTTATTGGAAATAATTGTAGTAGATGGGGGCAGTACGGATGATACTATCGCTCTTGCGAAAGCAAAAAAAACTACTGTAGTCACCTCACCAAAAGGTCGTGCTAAACAAATGAACACCGGAGCTTATATTGCCAATAGCAATATCCTTTATTTCTTACACGCCGACAGTTTTCCGCCGGAACATTACGATGATCTCATTCTTGCCGAAGTGGCCAAAAACAATGGCGCAGGATGCTTTAGAATGCGTTTTGACAGCAACCACTGGTGGCTTAGACTTGCCAGTTGGTTTACAAAATTCTCTTGGCGCGCTTGTCGCGGAGGCGACCAAAGCCAATTTATTACGACACAACTTTTTAAGCAACTTGGAGGCTTTGATGAAAAATTTATCGTCTATGAAGACAATGATCTTATTAATAAACTCTATGCAATAAATGAGTTTGTTGTCATCAATAAAATACTCACAACCTCGGCAAGACGATATAGAGAAAATGGCACTTGGAAACTACAATATCACTACCTAGCCATATACTTAAAGAAGTGGATGGGAGCCAGTGCAGCAGAATTAAACGATTACTATAAACGGAAGATTGCGTAGCACGCTAAGAAAATTGTTCTAAAAATATTGCCCAAAACCAAAAACAAAACCACTGGTAGAGTTAGGGGTAATACCATACCCGTAATCTACTCTAAAAGTAGCATTAAATATTTTTTTATGAATAAACCTAAAGCCTGCTCCTGGATACACACGTATGTTCTGATCATCACCAAAATCGCCAAAATCACCCCCAGGATTACGCCAACTCCCTGCATCTATAAAGGCATTGCCTTGTAGTACAAACCAATCTTTATCCAAAAAAGTATAGCGATACTCTGTATTTAAAACAATAACTCCTGTACCACGATCAATGGTATTTCCTACACCGCGCACATTAAGATTATTATCTACAGAAAATGGTGCGAAGGGGGAATCTGCATTTGTTGCTAAACCACCGCGTAGCCTATTTGCCCAGTTGCCTCGCTCCCCTACTCTTAAAAAGTATTGGAAGTCATTCCACCATATCGCAAAATCTGGAAGCGTTTCATCATTTGCACTAACGTACTGTATATTAAGTGTACTTTTAAAACCACTTACATACTGATAGAAATAATCTAACCCATCATATTCGTAAATAAATTTTACAAGATTCTTGTCTACATTAAAGTTTTGAGGCACATTATCTGCCGTAGCCCCAAATAAATACTCATAATCTTCATTAAACAATGTTATACCCGCTTCAATACGATGCTTAAAATTAAAGGCATATAGTCCTAAAATTTCATAAGACGTATTATTGTACTTATAATCAGCAGTTCCTTGATCGAGAAAGACAGGTTCTTGGGTTGTCAAATCCTGAAAATTAATAGCCAGACCTATCTTATTATTAAACAGAAAAGGCGCTCTAAGATTTACTCCAAAGGAATCAAAAATATCACGTTGATAAAACCCTCCAAATGCAATATTCCGGCCTAAGGTATTAAACTCATATAATCCTGCACGATAGGCAAATTCATCATCATTAGTTGTATAAACATTAAGCTGAGGATTGATCGTAAAATTCTCTTCTATATTATAAAATACGTTGTATTGATTATCATAAGAATGAAAAACTTGATAATATGCGTGGGCTACGGCAGGTAAGCGCTTTAACCTAATAATATCTTGCTCCATAACAGTGGAGTCCAATACACTACCTGGTTTTACGTCACTAATTAATTTTATAAAGGAAGTTTTAAGTTTTTTATTACCCTGAATGTTAAAACCTGAAACAATGGATTCCTGTCCAAATCCTTTTAGAGAACAACTTATGAGTACTAATAAAACTATTATTCTGAGCATTGACTATGTAAACGAAACACAAAAGTAAACCTTATATCCTTAGAAATATTGCCCGATTCCAAAAACTAATCCGCTGGTAGCATCTTCACCTAAGCCAAAACCATAGTCCAGTCTAAAAACAGCGTTAAAGATTCGTTTGTGTATAAAACGTATGCCCAGACCTGGGGACAAACGCGTAGAGGTACCATCAAAAAGCTGAGAAAACTCTTCTCCAGGATTTCTCCAGGAGCCGGCATCAATAAATGCATTACTTTGCACTACGAACCAACCTTTTTCATATAGCGTATGACGATATTCTGTATTTAATACAACCGCAGCAGTTCCTCGGTCTATAGTGTTTCCCACCCCTCTAATATTCAGTTGATTATCTAATGCAAACGGAGCAAACTCACTATCACTATTAGAAGCAAAGGCGAGTCGAACTCTACTTGCCCAGTTTCCTTTTTTCCCTATTCTTTTAAAATATTCAAAATCGTTACGCCCTATAAAAAAGTCATTAAGAGGTGCTTCTCCTCCTGTGGCTAGTTGCAGATTCAATAAACTTCTAAAACCGGATACATATTGATAGTCTATAAGAAGGTCATTATGCTCGTATTCTCCAAACAAAGTCACTTTGCCTGCCGTGATATTATTGGGCAGTGTCGCGTCTGTTTGATCTACAAGATCATCATCTATAGTGTACTCTTCATTGGAAAATCGTATACCGGCCTCTGCATTGTTATGAAAATTAAATTCATAGAGAAATTTGGCTTCAAAGGCCTGGCTTTGAAAACGATAGTTAATTGTTCCTGCATCAAAAAATACAGGCTCTAAGGACACATTATCTTGGTAATTAATCCCAAACCCAAATTTATTTGTAAAGAGATAAGGTGCCTCCCAAAATGCTCCAAAAGAATCAAATACATCACGACTATAGAACCCTCCATAGATTTGATTAGTACCAAAGCCATTAAATTCAAATACCGACGCCCTAAAGGCAAACTCACCATTATTAGCAGTAGATATACGAATACCAGGAATGATGGTAAAATTTTCTTCTATCGTATAGGTTAGTTTATAATTTCCGTTAGCTTTCTTTTCTAGGGTATGTACGGCTTTTGCAACTCCAGCTAATCTATTTAAACGCTCTACATCTGTATCGACCTTTAATGAATCGTACACAGCACCTTCCTTGACTTTTACTAATCTACGCAAAAACGACTCTTTGGTTCTCTTAAGACCTTCAATTTCAATCTCTTCTATAACCCCTTCTTGCGCATAAGTAAATCCAGAACATAGGATAAAGAAGAAGATGATAATTTTTTTCATAATCGTTTTTTTCAAACTGAGTAAGTAGACGCAAAAGAAGTAGGCATATTACAAAACCTACTTACAATAATGCATTAAATGTGTCCGGCTATTCTACTGTAAAGATACGTCTCCCAAAAGCATTGACCCAATTATCTTCACTAACTCCCATTAGGGTAAAGTAATACTCATCTTGAGCGATTAAGGAAGGAGGTGTTTCTTCTGTAATATTGAGTACTACATTAGAAAGGTTATAGAATTGAAATTGCTCTTGAAAGGTATAGGTGCCTGATAAAAGCTCATCTGTGGCATCTGATACTACTTGAAAATATATGGCATTATCGGGGTTAGATAAATTATCCCATACAAAAACAGGCTCCCCTGCTTGTTCTTGCGATACTGCAATGGCATCTGTAAAAACCGTATTCTGTGTTTGATGCTTTAAGCGTATGGGGTTTGAGATATGAAGTGTATCGCTTTCGCTAAAGCTAATAATCACCCATTTCTCTTCTTCTGTTTGTCTTGTAAATGTTCTGAGGTATCCATTAAAAAAATCTTGGGCCGGAAGATTTATCTCTGTATATAAATCAAAGTCATTCTTATCTACCTGAGCATTGGGCGTTTCAAAATACCTAAGATCTGTCGCTCCTGGTCTCGGGTATACGTATGCAATAATTTCATTAGGATTTTCAGAACCTGCGGCACAAGCAATAACATTATCAATTTGCACTTCATTTTGTGCAACAAGATTTGCTAATGTATTGTCCAGAGTGTCAATGTCATTTGCTCCGTCATCCTGATTACAGGCCATACAGAGCAGTATAATAAAAAGGTATCTAATACTTTTCATAATAGCTTTGTATTACAGCTTCTGCTGGTTTATTTTGAGGTGTAAACCTATTGTTTTCTGGCCCACCTACCTGATCGTGATGGATAAACCATTTCCAAACAAAACCACCAGCAAACCAATCTTCTTTCCAGAAGGTTTCAAAAACGGCTTTTGTGGCATTTGCCTGCGCTTCTAGATTTACCTTTCCTTCTTCTCTAGATGTTGCCCACGGTTCTTTACCGGCAAAGTCTATACTGCGATATCCCCATTCTGTAAACAGGATTTGTTTTTTATGTACTTGTGAAAAAGCGTTCATCTCTCCTTTCCATCGTTGTAAACCATCTTGTACTTCCTGCACTGTAGGTGTTTGGGACTCACTTACTGGAAAATAGCTGTCTATTCCTATAAAGTCTAGTTGGTCCCAAAAAGGTACTCTTGAATACTCATCCCAATTAGAAGAATACGTAAGTTTTCCTTTATAAATAGCGCGAATTTCTTTGATAAGGTCTTTCCAATACTGCGGTCTATTTGCCACAAATTGTTCTAACTCTACCCCAATACTAAAAATAGCTACCTGCTCTTCTTGAGCCAGCTTAGCATAATCTAGAATAAAACCCCTGTAGGAATCTTCTAACTGTTTCCAAGCCTCTTCTGTTTGCATAGTGAGGTGGCCTGTATATTGCCCGTGACGAATCCAGATATGCGGCTTAAGCATTACTTGAATATTGTTAGTATGCAACTTGCCTATATAATTGCGCCCACCTTCTTTAGTCTCACCATACCATTGTCTGTTATGATTATATCGTACTTCTGAAGGATTTTCTAAACTAATAAACCCAAAAGGCATCACAGCTGCATAATTAGCCTCCACCTTTTTTACGGGATTAATATGACTTATATCTACAGAGCTTCTATTAGAAACAAAACTAATTCCGTTAATTTTTGATACTCCCTTCTGCGCAAAAGAGGTACTGCATATGCATAGTATTACTACTAGTTTAAGTATTCTAGTCATAGACTTTTTTTTAAGACACCAAATTATATCTTTTTTTTCTTAGAAAAACGTTAAAAATAGAGAGTCCGCAAAGCTTGTTTAACCGGTTTCAAAGCTTTGCGGCACATCTCAGATACATAAGCCTAGCGTTTAACGAGCTAGGCGTATTATATAGTATTATAGTACGTATCTTAAACCTAAGTTATAAGATTCGCCCAGACCAGAATCATTTCCTCTAGCAAAATAAGACCATAAGGCTTCTATATTAAGTTTATCTGTAAGTTGATACTTTACACCTGCTCCTACTGCTGTAAGGTCCTGTTCAAAATCATTACCTAAATCTATCAATTGAAAATGTTGTACAAATCCTTGAAGACTCACTTTAGAACTAGGGAAATAACTCAAAAAGACTCCTGGAATTAAGCGCAAACTATCATTTGCAAAACTTCCTTCTGATCTACCATCTTCAAAAAAAGTGAGATCATCACCTAAGTTTAACTCCGTATTTAAGTCAAAAAATAATTGCCATTGATTGTTACCTCCAATAGGCAAATCATAGAAAAACCTATTCTGAATTACCAAACCATCTTGATCAAAGAACACTCCATCATCAAATTCACTCTCAATAACTGGAATTACAATACTACTTTGTATTGAAAAATTACTCGCTGCTGCAAAAGGCACAAATTTTATACTAGGAGCAATACTTGTAATACCGCTTCTAGCAGCGCCACGTTCTCCGTCAAAACTAAATACATCTAAAGCACCTCTACCTCCAATAGTATTGGACCTAAATTCAAGTATAGCTCCTAAAGAGACTCTTCTATTTTCTGATACTCCATAAAAGAAATCTAGGGTAGATGTAAAGAAATTCTCTCTAGGTGCTGTTCTCACATCGCCATTTACATCTGCAACACGGGTTTGGGTAAAAAGGTTATTAAACCATTTAATATCTACCTGTCCTTTCCCTATTAACTTAGAAGGTGTCAAGTTTTGAATTACAGACCCTGCTTGGTCATCGTCATTAGTGTCTTGTGCTTGTGCGTTTATAGAAACAATAAGACTTAGTGCGGCTAGTATTAGGTATTTTTTCATTTGTTTAGTTTTGATTGGGCTTTCCCTGCCCGAAGGTATTCTTGTCACTGTCGGGCAAATGGAAAGACTTTACAATGTTATTTATTTAGAATCGTTTAGGGTCCAGTCATAAGGGTAGTAAGAAACTTTTGCTTTTGCAGGAATTGCTTCTTTTCTAAATTTATTGATATAATCAATTTCATTCCCGTTTTGCGTAAAGTCACCTTTATACCACTCAAAAATTTGAGAGAGTTGTACTTTACTTCCTTTTGCTTTAATAAAATTTGGGTTGTTTAAGGCAATCTCTGTTTGTCTTTGTAATTGTGCTTCTAGTTTTGCTGGCGTATATGCCTCTGCAATGATTGGAGGACATCCTAGACCTGCACATACTAATACAAAGTGAAAGCGTGCTTCTTTTGAGAATTTTGCTCTTAATAATTTATTTTCGATATCGTTTAGCACAATATCCTTACCTCCCACTGAGCGTGTGGTCTTATCAAAAAAGCCTTTAATATCTAAGGGTGATTTTGTTGGGTATTTAGCTACAATCCCATTAATCACGTGAATGTTATACGCATTAATCCAGAACGCTTGGTATTCCTTTGGGTTAGAGGCAGAGACTCTCACCTCTTTTCCTAATTCAATAAGCTCCTTAAGTTGAGCTGGATTATTTTTTATAGCCTTATAGTTTACACGACCATTAGATACGTTTGCCTTTAAAAAAGCATCTGTCTTTTTAATAAATGTATCAGGACTCTGTGCAAACAGTGCAACAGAAAAAAGTAAAATTACTAATGTGGTTAATCGTTTCATTGTTAGTTTCATTATTATAAATTTTTATGTGATCTAGGTCGATGTCTTAGGTGTAGACTTACAATAATTTACGACATTTTTTGTAGAACTATTGCCTCGCTAATACTAGCTTGACCTTACAATGGAACACTATATTTAGACACTTTCTAAATTAATTTTTGCTGTTAAGTACCTATCTTTAATGCGACACAATTTCCTGTGAGAGTGATAATATGTAGTATAACGCTCTGGCAAGAGCTGTCTCAACCCAAATGGGAAAGCATAAACAAGCAAATAAACACTCTCCTAGAGAAAACAGAAACAAAGACTATGCAAGAACACATTGTCATTATTGGGAATGGTATCTCTGGCGTTTCGGCGGCTAGACATATCCGGAAAAACTCAGACAAGCGCATTACCATTATCTCTGCAGAAACAGATTACTTCTTCTCTCGTACCGCACTTATGTATGTGTATATGGGCCACATGAAGTTTGAACATACGCAACCGTATGAACCCTATTTCTGGAAGAAAAACCGTATCGCACTTAAACGCGCCTTTGTTCAAACTGTAGACCATGCAAATAAGAATCTCATTTTTGCAGATGGGGATTCTATGGAATACGATAAACTTATTCTTGCTGTAGGTTCTGCCCCCAATAAATTTGGGTGGCCTGGACAAGATTTAGGCGGGGTGCAAGGTATGTACAGCGCTCAAGATTTACAAAAACTAGAAGATAATGCTCCTAATAACAAAGAGTGTAATCGCGCTGTTATTGTAGGAGGAGGACTCATAGGTATAGAAATGGCAGAGATGTTACGTTCTCGTGATATCCCAGTAACTTTCTTAGTGCGTGAAAACAGCTTCTGGAATGGTGTATTGCCTTCTGGCGAAAGTGAGATGCTTAACAGACATATAAAGAATCACCATATTGATTTGCGCCTTGGATTTAATCTAAAAGAAATCCTAGCAGACGATAATGGCAATGCAAGAGCGGTTATCGTTGAAGAGACTGGAGAAGAAATTCCTTGTACTGTTGTAGGACTTACGGCTGGAGTATCTCCCAATGTTAGTTTCTTAAAAGATAGTGGTATCGAACTAGGCAGAGGGATTAAAGTAAATCCAATGCTTGAAACTAATATTCCAGATATTTATGCCATAGGCGATTGTGCAGAGCAGCATGAAGGCATTAATGGCAGACGACCTATTGAAGCCGTATGGTATACAGGCCGAATGATGGGCGAAGCCCTAGCACAAACCATTTGTGGTAGACCTACTCCTTATAATCCAGGGCATTGGTTTAATAGTGCTAAGTTTATGGATATTGAGTATCAAACCTATGGATGGGTCTTTAGTGATTCTCGCGGAGCGCCAGAGCATCAAGAATTGTTTCACTGGAAACATGAAGACGATACTAAATGTATTACTATCGCGACACATAAAGACAGTCGAAAGTTTATAGGAATAAATACTTTTGGGATTAGAATGCGTCACGATGTTTTTGACAAATGGCTTACGGAAGAGCGCGATACAAATTATGTGGTAGCACATCTCGCAGAAGCTAATTTTGATCCAGAATTTTACAAGCATTTTGAAAAAGATATACAACAGGCGTATCAATCTCAGCCTGTAATGGCTTAGGGAAAATGCGTTTACCCAGGTGGATGTTTTAATAAAGTTTTCGCGTAAGCGGAAAATAAAATAATAACAAAAGTGAATACGCGGAACAAGATTTCCGCCTTCGCGGAAATATAAAAGATATGATTGAAAGAAATATGTCACTTACCGGTCAACCAGTAAGTTTAAATACCACTCAAAAAATAGGAGTCCTAGTAGGGATGTCTGGATTGTTTATTCTAGTACTAGCCATGCTAGGGGTACAATTAGGAAGTACCGCATTATGGCTTGCCATTGCACTCACTGCCATTACTGGAGGGGTCGTTATCTTCTCTAAAGGAGCTTATGGACACAAACTACCGGGTATAAAAAATGATGGAGTATGGTTTAAATCATCTTCTGCCAGAGGAGTGATAGGATGGTTATCTGGAATTGCCTTAACGGGTTTTTATGTAATCTTATATTTCTTTCCAGCCACTTTAGGTTTAGGTCAAGGAGTAGATGGCACAAACATAGGTCTTGTAGGACTGTTTGACCCTCTTAGTTTCTTTTTTAAAGGAAGTCAAGCAAGTGAGTGGTTTATGTATGGAACCTTATACACGGTATTGATCATAGCCTTTGGTGTAAAATTTATGTGGAAATACAAGCATAACCGTTACGAGCAATTGCGTACCATTAGTGTTATGTTTTTCCAAACCGCCTTTGCCTTTGTGATACCAGAATTAATGGCTCGTTTAAACTCTGATACCTTTTCATTACCGTATAATGACCTTAAATTAATGTGGCCGCTTAACTATTATGCTTTTGACCAATGGCGTGTAGATCAATTTATTAATGCACAAACTATTGGACTAGCCTTTTTGATTTTTGGAATCCTTACCATTTTTGTAATTTCTCCTTTTCTAACCTATAAGTATGGGAAGAGATGGTATTGCTCTTGGGTATGTGGTTGTGGAGGCCTAGCCGAAACCGCTGGAGATCCTTACCGCCATCTTTCTTCTAAGAAAATGAGCGCTTGGAAACTAGAACGATGGATGATTAATGCCGTACTTGTTTTTTCTGTAGTTATGACTACAGCAATTATCTCTACCTACTTAGGTTATGATGATACGAAGTACTGGTTTACTAAGAATCAATTCCTGCTAGGCGCTGGTACTTTTCTAGTTGTAATGTTTGCTATTATTGCCTACTTTAAAAGAGATCAATTAAAGAGTGATGCCTTTAAGGGAGCGGTTGTGGCACTAGTGATTACTCTGGGTGCCTTTGTAGCCATGTCCTTTTTAAAGTTTCATGAAATACAAATAAATGCAGCCTATTTTTCTTTTGGATTAAACACCAACTCGTATGGGCTGGATGGTGCTATGCGTAGTTTTTATGGCTTTGGTATAGGATCTATATTCTCTGGAGTTGTAGGAACAGGATTCTACCCTATTTTAGGTAACCGTGTATGGTGTCGTATGGGATGTCCTATGGCTGGAATATTAGGAATACAACAACGTTTATTCTCTAAGTTTAGAATAACCACTAATGGAGGACAGTGTATCTCTTGTGGTAACTGTTCTACTCACTGTGAGATGGGAATTGATGTGCGTAGCTATGCACAAAAAGGAGAAAACATTGTGCGCTCTAGTTGTGTAGGTTGTGGTATCTGTAGTGCCGTATGCCCGCGTGGTGTTTTAAAACTAGAAAACGATACTCTAGAAGGTCGTATTAACTCTAAAGATGTATTATTAGGTCAAGATGTAGACTTAATGGACTATGTAAATAGCAAATACGAAGCGTAATCAATACGCTTTCGCGAAAATAATAATATCGTAAAATCCCTGCTCAGTAGCAGGGATTTTATATTTTTAAACCCCCGCCAAACATTAGTTTTGATTAATTTTGTTACCTACACAAGCCTAAGACTATGAACACTACTACCTTGCTAGAAAAACTATCTACTCTATTACAGAATACACCCAGCGATTGGCTCACATTAACCACGCACAGACTTGATATTTATAATGAAAAAAAAGCGAAAACAGATTTCTTAGAACAGTTAGAAACCTTATTTGCTACTAACACTATCACTGCTCAATCGCTCAAGGAATTGCCTACGGCCTATGATTATATACGTTTAGGGCATCCATTATCAAGTGTACTCGAATGGGCTATTGCTAAGCAATTACAAATAGATGCATCCCAAGTCATTAGCTTTGCCTCCCAAACTATAGGGATTCTTGCTGTACTTAGACAGAACGCATTAGATCATAAAAAAACAAGAATCGTTTACCAGGGCGCTTTGCCTCAAGCCTTTAATGTAAGTATTGTGCGCAAGATGTATGCGTATGACTTTGAGTTAGTAGCCGCAGCAGATTATGATAGCGCTAGTCATTTTAAGGGCAGTGTAGTTTTTGTTTCTGACCAGGAAAATAGCACGCATTTTGAATTGGGCAATGCGATAGATTTTTACATAAACACAAAGAAAGACTTAGGCAGTATTCTGGTGATTAGTAATGGTAATGCATCGTATATCCCGGCAATCCAACACGTACGTCGTAGAGAGACTATTGCCATGACGCCTATAAACTGTCTAGTAAGCCTCAAATCCTTACTTGATGACACCGCAGTAAGAGCTACCGCCAGACTTGAACAACACAAACAAGATGTACTTGCCACTATTAATACGATTAGCAATACCACAGCAAAAGCCGTTGTAGGCTCCAGCGGTTTGTCTATACAATATGCCATTATGATGGGCTTAGTGCATCACGCAAAAACACAGTATCCATCTAAACCCATACGTTTTGTGGTACCCCCTAACTGTTATGGAGGGACTAATGACCAAGCTAGGCGTGTCGCAGCAAGTGTAGCAAATGTAGCTGTTGTAGATTTAGCTGTAGATGGAGATAATGATATGGTCACCAGTACTAAAGCTGTACTTGATCAACTGGCACAAGAAGATGCTATCCCCTATATTATTGCAGAAATCCCAACCAATCCCAGGGTAGAAGTTCCGGAACTAGAAGCCTTGCAAGCAGCCCTTGCACAAACGAGAAAAACACCTAATGGCACTGTTGCCATAGCCCCTGTATTTATACTAGACCAAACTTTTTGTCCTAATGTACATTTTTTAGGGCCAGATGATTTCTTGGGTAAGGTGCCAGCCATTGCCTATGCTAGTGGATCTAAGTTTCCAAGTGGTGGCAAATGTACTGCGGGTTATTGCGTAGCAAATGGTAAGGCTGCCCATCTTATGGATACCATTGACCTACATCTAAGCCTCTGTGACAATGAGGCAACACCACAACAGTATGAGATTCTCGCGGCACAGATGCCTAGTATGATTAATCGTATTGCAGCCGCCTATACACATACTCGAGAGTTTGTAAACTTTATAGAAGAGACCTTGCCAGAAGCTAAGATTAACTTTGTCTCTGAGGAGCTGGCAGCGCAGGGATTTACGCCTTCTGTTTTTTCGCTAGACCTCCCTACCCTGGGTAATACTCCAGAAGAGCAAGAAGCTTATAAAAGAGCGCTTAATCTCAAGCTCATTACTATGATGATTAAGCAGATTCCGGAGGAGAGCAAATACTGCGTAAGCTATGGCCAACTTAAAGGGGTGTACTGGACCATTCCTGCAACCTCTACTCAGGGCACTACTAAAGAAGGCGATAAGGACTATATCATACGTGCTTCGTTCTCTGCTGCTCTTGATATGGAGAAACACAAGCAAGTGTTTCAGGAATTTGTAGCGGGTTTATAGGGGCGTTTGTAAAAATAATACAACTTCGCTATTGTAATGAGGCACAGTAATAACGGCTATTGAGGCTCCGTCAAGCCGGTCATATACAGCTTGCCGTTG
>JALZVV010000218.1 GCA_023299935.1 Dokdonia sp. | reverse complement strand
TTTTTTCTGCCACCGCTATAGCGCTCCATCATTTCTTTACTCTTTTCTTGCGATATTTTTTGAAATTCATCACCAGTTACTGGCTTTCCTTTTTTAGGTGTTTCAATACCCACCTTCTCTTCTCGATTAAGAACAACTTTCGTACACATTAGAGAAAATTCTCCCTCTTGGATTTCTAATATTAATCCTGGCAATCCCCAATATCGATCAGGCCCATGTTGTACAGGCACATCTAGGGTATACCAGGCAGTAGTAGTTTTCATTTTTTTCTCTTTGATATGCTTTCCCTCTTGCGTAATTGTGCTCTCTTCTACTTCTTCTTCATAGGTTGCTTTGAAACAGGTATAAACTCCAATATTTTTTGTTTCTTTTATCAATTTCCATTCCTTCTTCTTCAAGGTATCTTGAACTAAAAATGCCTTGCCCATAAGGTTGGTTTGGTTGGTATATTGCTCCGTTTTCAAGTTTTTATATTTTATATCGTCCCCGCCTCCTGCGATTACAATACTAACGCCCCCATTTCCCGCCGGAGATGGTGGTGCAATTCCACCTTCGTCTTCAATATATAATGATTCTTGTCTATTAAAGGTTAAGGTATACGTTTTCTGAAACTGTTTTTTAAGTTGCTCCTGTATCTGTTTTTGCATCGCACTATCCATCCCTTCACCTAGGTCTATATCAATAGATCGTTGTGATTGATAGGTTGCAATTCCGGATAATTCTTGAGAGGACGCTTTCGCGAAAGCGAACACCGCTACTAAAAGGAGTAATTTTTTCATGCTGTTAAATTCTAAATGGTTATTGTTACTATTCTTTAATAATCACATCCAAATATATAGAATGTGCTGTCCAAAAGACGAAAGTAAACCAGAAGTGTTGCAATTGTAATTGTTAAAAATGAAAATCCTGTTTTAAGAAAGTTCAAAACTACTTTCTTAAAACAGGATTAATCAAAATTTTCTGTGCTAGTTAAGCCTTAACGTTTACTACCAGTCCCAACGTATCCCTAAAGACACATTGTTAACTTCTCCCAAATCTTGAGTATCCAAAACAGAACTTAGATCGTACTTGCCATATAAACTCAGATCATTAGAAAGTCTGATATAACTACTTAGACCATATACAAAATTATCTCCTCCAAAATCCTGCTTTTCTTTTGTCTTAATACGTTCTCCATCTTCTCTAAACTTTAACTTCTGTTGGGTTCCTAAGCGCACACCTGCATAACCACCTATTCCCATTCTAAATTTTCCAGCTATGCGATATCGTACCTTGTCATCCTCTTCTTCTTTCTTCCATCCACCAAACTCAATATGCACAGGCACTACAAGATTAGAGAATCTAAGTTGAGATTTTCTAAGTTCAGAAGGGAATTCTTGAAAATTGCTCACCTCTGCGCTCTCCACTAAAGTCTGATTGTCTTTTGCAAAAAGCTTATTAATTTGTAATGATAACCCATACTTAAATTGTAATGCACCAGAGTTGTCTAAAATTCTTGTTTTCCAAGCAACACCTAGCTCAAAAAAACGAGAACGCCCAATACTAAAATCATCGCCTAATTCTCCAACATCTGTAATAGCATTATTAAGCCCAAATGCCAAAACAAACTCGCTATAGGTACGTTTATCATAAGTTACACTTCCCACCTTCCCATTATCAACCGTTAACCCGAATACTTGCTTTCCATCTCCATCTTGATGACCAAAACCTAATAAAACCTGGGTACCCACGTTGTTATTAATCTTTCCGTTGCGCTCTACCAGCGCAATTTGATTATCAATAATGGCTGTTTCATTTTCTATATTTAAAGCTGCCTTCTCTGCCGCTGCTTTTTTTTGTTGTTCTGCTTCTTCTTCTGTTATTCTACCATTCTCCAACTCGCTATTGATAAAATACACTCTATTCTTTAGTCCTTGCTTCTCGCCATCGATGAGCAATTGTCGCTTTCCTTTAAGATATTCAATCTGATCTTTTGCGTTTTGCAACTTCCTTTCTATAGAAATGGGATCGTCTTGAGCTTGTACATTTTGGGCAAAGATTGCCAGTGTTGCCGCTAGGGCAAGTTTAATAATTGTGTTCATAAAAGTTTGATTTTTGCGCTTCCGCTTTCGCGAAAGCATATTGATGAATTTTCTTAGTTATCTTTATTGGCAACCGCCTCTATCGCTTTATTAAATTCTTTTTTGATACTTTTAAATACCTTGTCTTTAAAGGTATCTGGATCTACCGCATACTCTGCATCAAGCAGCAGGGCATTTGCATCTAGAGATGTTCCGCCAATTTCATTGCGTAATTGTTTGCTTATAATTTCTCTCTGAGCGCTTAGCAATAACTCTTCTATTTCTTGATCTGTTACTGATTCTTTAATATCAACCGCAGCAACTACTGCCTCTACCTTAGCGGCGATAGCAATATCAAGTTCATTTACCATCGATGTTTTTGTACCATCATTAATAGTACTAGAGGATTTATCACCTAGCGTTTGCTTTTCCTGCACAGCAACCGCCTCTTGATACCGCTTCCTGTTTGGTTGTGGTTTATAACTTTCGGGTTTAGGATTTTGGGTTTGCTGTTTCTTTAGTGTTGCTTTTGTTTCTTGAGAAGCTCTTCTCGTAGGTATAATTACATCAACTACTTGTTCTTCTTCTATCTGATTATCAATTATAGGAATAGGCGCCTCTTGATCACTATATTCAAGGTCTTCTTGAGTATTACTTTGCTCTGAGGCATCTACTACTGGGCTTACAGCTGTAGTATTTTCTTGTAGAAATAAGGCTGCAAGACCCACTCCTATTACAAAACTAGCTGCGATAGACATCCAGAGCACACGTTTGCTCCTTTTCTTTCCTTGCTGCATTTCTAATTGACCAGAAATTCGTTCCCAACCAGCCATACTGGGCTCAATACGGCGGTCTTCCAGCTTTTCTTTTATATGCTCCTCAAATTTAATCGGTGCCATAACTTAATTTATTTTCTGCGTTTAACTTAGACTGTAACACTTTACGCGCCTTAAAGAGTTGTGATTTTGATGTGCTTACAGAAATGCTCAATTCTTGCGCAATTTCCTGATGTTTATATCCTTCTATAGCATACATTACAAAAACAACTTTGTATCCCGCTGGAAGCTCATCAATAAGCTTTTGAATATGGTTTACTTCTAGTTCACTATTAATATTATTAACGGTATCACTTGGTAAAAACTCACCATCTTCAGAAAAGTATAACTTCTTCATACCTCTCAGATAAGATAAACTCTCTCTCACCATAATCCTTCGTATCCATCCTTCAAAACTACCTGCTCCTTTATACGTTTCTATATGTATAAATACTTTTAAAAACCCATTGCACATCGCCTCTTCTGCCTGATGTACATCTTTAATATAATAACGACACACGCTTAACATCTTAGGTGAGTGCAACTCATATAAGCGGTGCTGTGCAGCACGATCTGATTTGATCGCCTTCTTAATGAGCTGTTTTTCGTTAGTAAATTGTATGACTTTCATACCTAATTGATGGGTTTCTATATATAAAGACGCAGCAGATTCTAAAAAGGTTGCCTGAAGTATTAAAAATAATTGAAAAAAATTAGAACAAGTAATATGATACTGAATACCAGTAATTTACACTAGTAATTCAGTAGTAAATATTCCTTCTACAATCAACAAATAAAACCCAGAAATCAACAATTTTTAATCTCTAATTCTAACCTTTATACTTCAAAGGCAAATACACTACCTTTTTAGTTTCAAAGAAATCCTCTTTATAATAAGTAGTAAGCGGGGTAATCTCTGCTTTAGTGTATATCGATAATTCTTCGTCTAGATCTCCTCCTTTAAGATAAAGGATTCCGTTTTTGCGCTCGTGCACACTTTTCTTTTTGATATGCCCTTTTACCCAGCGCACAAAAGTTTCCATTTGAGCCACCGCACGACTCACTATAAAATCATATTGCCCTGGGACATTCTCTACACGATCATTAGTCGCTCTCACATTAGTAAGCCCTAAACCTTCCACAACTTCATTAACCACACGTATCTTTTTTCCAATACTATCCACCAGATGAAATTGGGTTTCTGGAAACAGTATAGCTAATGGAATTCCAGGAAAACCACCGCCTGTGCCTACATCCATAACGTGAGAACCCGGCAAAAACTCTTGTACTTTTGCTATTCCTAGAGAATGCAATACATGACGCATATAAATCTCATCTATATCCTTACGGCTTACCACATTAATCTTAAGATTCCAATCTTGATATAATGCTTCCAATTGTGTAAATTGAGCTATCTGATTATCAGTAAGATTAGGAAAATAGTGATTTATTATATCCATAGGTGGTTAAATTATTGTGCAAAAATACCCAATTAAAACGTGTTAATTTTGACTAATCATAAAGTATGAAGTCAATTAATGTATTATTTTTACACTCTGGCGCAAGCGAGATTAAAAAAATTAAATTATCAACCTACTTGATAATACTCGAACGAAAAAGATTTATGGAAAAGACGATAAAATTCTCAAGAACAGACTCGGCTAAGTTCTTTCGAACGCTCAATAAAAGAGTAAACTCTTACTTTAAAGAAAATAATATCAAACGTACTGGAAACTGGAAATTATACGGTAAGGCTATCGTTATGTTTGCGATTTATCTAGTCCCTTATTTCTTATTTCTAACCTTAGATATGCCTGGATGGGTTCAAATATTGCTCACTATGGTAATGGGTGTAGGAATGGCAGGCGTAGGAATGAATGTAATGCACGATGGCAATCACGGTTCATTCTCCAGCAAAAAATGGGTAAACAAACTTATGGGAAGTAGTATATACATACTTGCTGGTAATGTGTATAACTGGCAAGTACAGCATAATGTACTACACCATACCTATACGAATATACACGGACACGATGAAGACATGGAAGCGGGTCGTGTACTTCGTTTTTCTGAGCATGGTAAGTGGCAAAAGCACCACAAGTTTCAGCATTACTACTCTTTTTTATTGTATGGTTTCCTTACTATAAATTGGGTAATTACTGCAGACATAACTCAAATGAAACGATACCTAAAACGCAAGTTGTCTTATGGTAAATGGAAAAAGCCTTCTATAAGATGGTCTAATCTTGTTATTACAAAAGTAATTTATATCGCTATGTGGATTGTATTACCATTAATCCTAACCAACATTGTGTGGTGGAAAGTACTTTTAGGCTTCTTTATAATGCATTATACAGCAGGTGTTATTTTAGGTTTGATTTTCCAACTCGCTCATATAATAGAAGATGCCCATATGCCATTACCTGATGCGACAGGAACTATGAAAAATACCTGGGCGATTCACCAGTTATTTACAACGGTAAATTTCTCAACTAAAAATCGCATTATGAATTGGTATTCTGGAGGGCTTAACCACCAGGTAGAGCATCACATCTTCCCACATATAAGTCACGTGCATTATACTAAGATTAGTAAGATTGTGAGAGAAACAGCAAAAGAGTTTAATCTTCCGTATTTTGAATACGAGACAACACGCAAGGCAATTGTAGCTCATTTTAATCATTTACGAACAATGGGAATAAAACCTGCGATGTCTTCATAAAAAGGAATGGATTTTTGAGAAAATATCAAGCGCCAAATCTGTCTAAGATTTGGCGCTTTTAGGTATCTTGCATTTCATATACTGTACAACAAAAGCACACGCTTATCATGACAACACTATCTACTAGAGTAAAAAATATGGCCACTAGTGCAACCCTTGCAATGGCGGCCAAAGCAAGAGAACTAAGAGCTCAAGGCAAAGATATTATAGGTCTAAGCCTAGGAGAACCAGACTTTAACACCCCAGATTTTATCAAAGATGCAGCAATACAAGCTGTTAATGATAATTACAATTCTTATACTCCTGTAGATGGATATCCAGAACTCAAACAAGCTATTATCACTAAATTTAAACGTGATAACCAGCTTAGTTATGACCCAGCACAGATTGTAGTGTCTACTGGAGCAAAGCAGTCCCTAGCTAATATTGCTTTGGTCTCTCTGGACCCTGGTGATGAAGTCATATTACCTTGTCCATATTGGGTAAGTTATAGTGATATTGTCAAGATTGCTGAAGGCGTTCCTGTAGAAGTTAAGACCTCTATAGCAACAGATTTTAAAATGACTCCAGACCAGCTAGAGGCGGCAATCACGCCTAAAACTAAAATGCTTTGGTACAGTTCCCCTTGCAACCCTTCTGGATCAGTCTATAGCAAAGAAGAGCTAAGAGCCCTAGCAGATGTATTGGTGAAGCATCCCCACATTATTGTGGTTAGTGATGAGATTTATGAGCATATCAATTATGCAGGTGACCACGCCAGTATGGCACAATTTACTGATATGTATGATCGTGTGGTCACCGTAAACGGCGTTTCCAAGGCTTTTGCGATGACGGGATGGCGTATTGGATATATAGGAGCACCTACTACGATTGCACGCGCTTGCAATAAGATGCAAGGGCAGATTACTAGTGGCGCAAACTGTATCGCACAACGCGCTGTGATTACCGCCTTAGAAGCAGACCCTAGTAAGGTGCAATATATGGTAGATGAGTTTAAAAGCAGACGTGAGTTAATCCTCCAATTATTGAATGATATTCCTGGTTTTAGCTGTAACGAACCTGATGGTGCTTTTTATGTATTTCCAGACGTAACGGCCTTTTTTGGTAGAACTTTTAATGGAGTAACTATCAACAATGCCTCTGACTTTGCGATGTATATTTTAGAACACGCAAATGTCGCAACGGTTACTGGTGATGCTTTTGGAAACGCAAACTCCATACGCATCTCATACGCAGCAAGTACAGACAACATTAAAGAAGCCTGTAAACGTATTAAAGAAGCCGTTAGTTAAGACAACTATTGATGATAAGATAACCGCTTTCGCAAAAATCAATAATGCCTTCTCACATAGGGAAGGCATTACTTTTGTATTTTGAAACGCAGAGAAATGCTGAACTCGTTTTAGCATCACACTAGCAAAATTGAGCAGAAAAGTTTTATGAAACCCTGAAACAAGTTTAGGGTGACGGCTACATTAATTATTTGCTATCTTCAAAATTATAATGACCAAAAAATCCATACGCATAATATTCATCATTGTAAGCATCATCCTCTTGATTCCTGTAATTGCAATGCAGTTTACCACAGAAGTCAACTGGGATGTTGCCGATTTTATTGTGGCCGCTATACTACTCTCAAGTTTTGGATTTTCAATTGTTTTAGTATGGAACAGACTAGCTAAAAGCTCTTATCGTATCTACATTCTTGTTGGGGTAATAATCCTATTCTTATTGTTTTGGGCAGAGCTTGCCGTAGGTGTTTTTGGCAGTTCACTAGCTGGAAGTTAGGCACTGTCTAATTGAGCGCATTCCAAACTTGACCAAATGAAGTTTGAAAACTTTCGTTTCAGCCAGAGTAATACAGGCAAAACTGCGTATAGAATGGTATCTTTAAGCCTACAAACCAAAATAACCCTTGCGATAGAGTGGATAGGATTTCCGCCTCCGCGGAAATTTATTTAAGATGAAAAAACTCCTGTTCCTTTGTATCCTATCTATCAGCCTTATAGGCTGTAAAACTGAAACTACAGAAACCAATAACACTACCCTTCCATTTGCAGACCTCCTGGACAATTATTATGAGGAAGGGCTTAAACTGAACCCCCTTAATGCAACGATGGCAGGAGACAACCGTTATAATGACCAGTTTCCTGACGTTTTATCACCAGTATACAAAACCAAAGCCACAGCCCATTACGAGCATTATCAAGCTGCTTTAGCTAATTATGATGATGCTAGCCTTAGTGACAATGAGCAATTAAGTAAAGCGGTCCTTGCCTGGGATTGTGATGTCAATCTGGAACTGCTACAAAGCAAAAAGGACTTGATGCCTATAGACCAAATGTGGTCACCGCATTTAATGGTGGGGCAATTAGCAAGCGGCGCCAGCGCACAGCCTTTTGAAACCGCTCAAGACTACCGCAATTGGGCAAAGCGTGTGGATGGTTATCTCGCCTGGCTTTCCAGCGCAGAGCAAAATATGAAACAAGGAATATATGAAGGATATATCCTGCCAAAATCTCTCATTAAAAAAGTAATCCCACAGATGGAAGCGATGACGCAAAGTGATATTGAGAAGCATCTCTTCTATCAGCCTATTGCGAATATGCCTTCAGATATTTCTGAAGCCGACAAAGAAGCGATTACTAAAGAGTATACGGCGATGATTACAGATAAAATTATTCCTGCCCACCAGCGTATGGCAGATTTCTTTTCTGGAATATATATGAATGCCGGTCGTGAGAGTTCAGGATTTAATGCGCTACCTGGAGGAAATGAAGCTTATGATTTTGCCATTAAATACTTCACCACAACAACAATGAGCGCAAACGAAATTCACCAACTCGGTTTGTCTGAAGTAGCTCGCATACGTGATGAGATGGAAAAAATAAAAAAACAAGTAGGTTTTAAAGGAGATCTCAAGGCCTTTTTTGATTACGTAAGGACTAATAAAGACCTAATGCCCTTTAATACGCCAGAAGCGATTATTGCCAACTTTAATAAGATGCACACAACGATGAAGCCTAAGGTGGATGAGCTTTTTAGCGTACAGCCTAAAACCCCTTTTGAGGTGCGTCGCACAGAAACTTTTAGAGAGAAATCTGCCAGTGCAGAGTAC
>JALZVV010000217.1 GCA_023299935.1 Dokdonia sp. | reverse complement strand
GCCATTGCTTCGGCTTTATTAAATGATCCAGAAATTTTAATTCTTGATGAGCCTACTAATGGTTTAGATCCTCAAGGAATTCATCAGATTAGAGAGATTATTAAGAAGATTGCAACTAATGGCACTACCATACTTCTAGCTTCCCACTTACTGGATGAAGTAGAAAAGGTGTGTAGCCATGTCGTTATCTTGAGAAAAGGGGTAAAGTTGTATTCTGGGAGGGTAGATGGTATGAAGGCAAGTCACGGCTTTTTTGAGTTGAAATGTGATGATGAAGCTAAGCTCAAAAGCTATTTAGAGAGCAATCCCTTTTTTGGCGAAGTAAAAGTAGAAGGGGATTTAATAACAGGATATTTGATGAATCCGCTTAGCGCGAAAGAGCTCAATACCCAACTCCACAATCAGGGCATTGTACTAACACATTTAGTGCAACGTAAAGAGAGTCTGGAAGAACAGTTTCTTGAATTAACTAACAACCTAAACTAAGCCAAAGATGTTACGACTTTTAACTATAGAATTTCAGAAATTGAGATATAGTAAATCTGCAAAGGTGCTTACTATAGCCTATTTTATTATTCTCACTTTTATAGCACTTATTGTTTCTATCGAGTTTAATATTGGAGATATCAAGGTGCGTATAGCCGACCAAGGTATTTTTAACTTTCCGTTCATTTGGCATTTTAACACCTATGTGGCGGCTATGCTTAAGTTCTTTCTAGCTGTGGTGATAGTGTCTATGATGGCTAATGAATATAGTAATAGAACCCTCAAGCAGAATCTCATCGATGGGATGAGCAAGAGAGAATTTGTTTTAAGTAAATTCCTAACAGTTACAGCCTTTGCCCTCATTTCAACAGTTTTTGTTTTAGTGATGACTTTAATTTTAGGTTATAGCTTCTCTGACTTTACGGAGTTGAGTATTGTACTTAAGGATACTGAATTTATTTTGGCTTACTTTATTAAACTAACAGCCTTTTTCTCTTTCTGTCTCTTTTTAGGCGTGTTAGTAAAGCGATCAGCTTTTGCTTTAGGTTTTTTGTTTATTTGGTGGATTATTGAGAGTATAAGCTTTGCATTGATGAAATGGCAACTGTTCAAGGATACAGAAATAGCAGAAAATATTGTGCAGTTTTTCCCGTTGTGGTCTATGAGTAATCTAATAGACCGTCCTTTGGAACGTTTAAGTTTTGTGAAGAGTGCGGCCAGTCAATTAAATGCAGATGTAGGTATTGACTACGCTGTGCATTGGTATGAAATAGTGATTGTAATCATTTGGATTTTTATATTCATTTATGGTTCGTATGCCTTGCTTAAAAAACGTGACTTATAAGGAGTTATTCATTTTACCTAGCTGCCACGCAATAACAAGTTTCATTATTGGTCAAAAGTAATTTAGAAAGGCCTGATTGTTATGCAAGAAGGAATGGAGTAGGGAATTATGTATTCGAGAACCTTATTCCAAAAACTTATCTTACTTTTATAGAGAATGTTTTAGTATGCACAATCGTTTTCTATTTATAGTACTTTTATTATTGTCAGGCACAACTGCCGTTACGCAAACCATTTCACAATTTGAGGTTTTTGCTGGCCGTTTTGATTATCTGGCCATTGGTAATACGCTTAACGCTTTAGAAAATGGTCAGAACGCTCCTTGTGAGTTATTATCAGAAAGTAGTGCTTCCCTTAATCTGGAAACAGACCAAACAGTAATTGCTGCTTATTTATACTGGGCAGGTTCTGGTACAGGAGATTTTGAGGTAATGCTTAATGAAACTCCTATTAGTGCACAACGCACCTTTGCAGATGAGATTGATGAAGACCGCCCGTTCTTTGCAGGATACTCGGATATTACTGATCTTATTATTGATTCTGGAAATATAGAATATACTTTTAGTGGTTTAGATTTAGAAGATGTAATCCCTGCTTATTGTCCCACTGGGACTAATTTTGGGGGGTGGTCCATAGTTGTCGTATTTGAAGATATGGATTTGCCACTGAACCAAGTAAACATTTTTGATGGATTGGAAAGCGTATCGCAGTTTAACAACAATCTTACAATAACCCTTAACAATCTTAATGTTTTAGACAACCAAGGTGCAAGAATCGGATTTATTGCTTGGGAAGGAGATTCTGGTCTTGCTGTAAACGAGACCTTGAGCATTAATGGAAATTTACTAGGCAATCCTCCTTTAAATCCTATTAATAATCAATTTAACGGCACAAATAGTTTTACCAATTCTGATGAGTTGTTCAATATGGATATTGATGTGTATGATATAGAAAATAATATCTCCGTTGGAGATGATAGTGCCATAATTGAACTTACCTCGGGTCAAGATTTTGTTATGATCAATACAGTAATTACCGTTTTAAATAGCCAGTTGCCGGATGCTGTAATTAGTTTAGATGATTTTCAAAACACTTGTAACAGCCGTGATATTACGCTAGATTATACCGTAACTAATCAAGGTACTGAGACCTTAGCTGCAGGAACTGCTATTGCTTTTTATGGTGATGGTATTGCCACAGGTACAGTAAACACCTCAAGTGCTATCCAGATGGGTGAGTCCCTAGTGAATACGATTACAATTACCGTTGTTCCCGAGATATCAGATAGTTTTACACTTCAAGCTATTGTAGATGATCCAGCAAGCGTTACAGAAAGTAATGAAGAGAATAATGAATCTAATGAGTTGAGTATAAATTTAGGTATGCTAACCATAAACGATATCGATACTTTTCTGATCTGTGATGATGCAAGTAACGACGGTTTAGCGATTTTTAATATAGAACAAGTTGCAGAAAATGCTATAATAGAACTAACAGATATTGATATTGAGTATTATTTGAGTCTAGCAGAAGCAACAAGTCAAGTCAATCCCATTATTAATCCTGAGTCATTTGAAAATAATACGGTAACGCAAACAGTGTATTTACGCTTTTTTCTTACTACTGATGATAGTTGCTTCTCTATCATTCCGCTGATGCTAGAGGTGTCATTTCAACCTAATATTCAAGATTTAAATCCTTTGGAGATTTGCGATGATAGTATTGATAATGATATGCAGTCCTCTTTTAATTTAACTGTTCAAAATTCAGCTATTTTCAATGATCAAACTCAGGTAACTGTGAGCTATTACCTTTCCCTAGTAGATGCTGAGGCAGGATTAAACCCTCTAGTAGATCCTGAGAATTACACGAATACGACTAACCCTCAAGTAATCTATACACGATTGGTTAACAACGTAAATCCGGATTGTTATGATATAGGGTTCTTTGATTTGATTGTACTGCCAGTGGGAGAGGTGGTGATTTTTGACTCGCTTCTTGCCTGTAATGAAGGCTTTGAAATTGGAACTTTTGATTTAAC
>JALZVV010000216.1 GCA_023299935.1 Dokdonia sp. | reverse complement strand
CCTACAGTAAACTTAGCGTCTGCAAAGTTAGGAGGCCCCATAGCCATTACATTATTAGAAGTCCCATAAGGTTCTTTAGGCTTTCCGTTAGATTCAAAATCCATACGTCCGTTTTCATTAAAGTCGTGCAAGGTGATTAGGCCATATTCACCAGGAGATACATTCTCTATTGTTAACGATAGGGTTTTGTTTTCTGGTTTGCCATCTACGGCTGCTAGAGGTGCCGCTACCATAAAAGTAGATTCGTCAAAAAGAGAAGCGCTTACTTTTCCTTGATCACTTATTAAGTTGTCAAAGACTACAGTGATGGTTACTCCTTTTTCTTGTGCAAAAAGGAAAGAGGACATTAAAATTGCGATACTTATAATAATTGTTTTCATAATAAAAAGTTTAAAGTTATACGTGATTGATGGTGTAAATGTAGGTTCACGCTTTCGCGAAAGCGAACAATATCCACTCAACTGTTCAATTTTAGGATTGAATTGTAAAAAGGAGCTGGATTATTGGCCTTTGGCAGGGTTGTTGGCTGTTCATTACTCTGTTGACAACTATCAGCCCTAAAAAAGGAGATAGCCATGAAACATTGTTAAATTTATCAACAGCAATTCTAAATAAAACGTATATGGCGTTTCACCACGAAAGGGAAAACATATCGATTAGTCGTTTTGAGTCTATGCTAAAGACCAATAATGTGCTGTTTTTTGATGCAGAAGAGTTTGAGTCTATTGCAAACCATTATATCGAGTCGGGCAAAATTGCTTTAGCACGTAAAGCTGTAGGCTTGGGTCTGGACCAGCATCCATCGTCTGCAAATCTAAAATTATATAAAGCCGAAATTTTTATTTTTGAAAATAAGTTTGATAAGGCAGACACCATCTTATCAGAATTACATGAATTAGATCCTGACAATGAGGAAATCTATATTCAGAAAGCAAATATTTATAGCAAACAAGATGACCATCAGAAAGCGATAGATCTTTTAGAACGGGCGGCAGATCTTACCGATGATTTAGGAGATGTATATTCGTTGATAGGCATGGAATATCTTTTTTTAGATGATTTTGTGAATGCAAAGTTTAACTTCATGAAATGTCTAGAGGTAGATGATCAAGATTATAGTGCTTTGTATAATGTAATTTATTGTTTTGATTTTTTAGAACAACACGAAGAGGCGATAGATTATCTTAATATGTTCCTTAATAAGAACCCATATTGTGAGGTTGCTTGGCATCAAGTAGGGAAGCAGTACTTTGATTTAAAGGAATATGAAAAGGCACTCTCTGCTTTTGATTTTGCAATAATTAGCGACGATCGTTTTGTAGGCGCCTACCTTGAAAAAGGAAAGGTACTAGAGAAGCTAGGGAAGTATAATGAAGCGTTAGAAAATTATCAGATCACCTTAGAACTGGAAGACCCAACATCTTTTGCCTTATTACGCATGGGTAAATGCTATGCAAAAGTAGGAGAGGATGAACTTGCTTTAAAGTACTATAATCGTTGCGTTCATGAAGATCCTTTACTCGATAATGGATGGATTGCTATTACAGATTTTTACAGTAAGCGTCTTAACTATCAGAAAGCGTTGTATTATATCAATAAAGCTATTAATATTGATGGCGATAATGTTTTATACTGGAAGCGATATGCTAAGATTAATCATCGTTTAAAGTTTTATGAAGAGGCAGAACAAGGCTTTCGTAAAACGCTAGAACTAGGAAACTATGAATTAGATACTTGGTTGAGTAGGGCAGATGTATTATTGCGATTAGGAGAACATGATGCGGCTATTACTAATCTTACACAAGCCTTGGAGTTCTTTCCTGAGGATGCAGAAATTGCATTTAGATTATCGGGCCTTAATTACTTAAAAGGTAACGATATACAAGGGCGATATTTCTTAAAGAATGGACTCAAAAGTAACCCCGCTCATGTGATGATTCTTGAGGAGTTATTTCCTTATCCATATGCTAAGCGAGAAGTAAAAGCGCTTATAGAAAAACATTCTTCTTAAATCTCTGGTAAATTTTAGTTGATGGACAGTTTTTCAGACTAAAAGAACTATTTTAGTTTGTATAAATTTATTCCATGGCTCGAAACCTATTATCATATTTTTTAATTATCCTAAAAGGAATGGCCATGGGTGCTGCAGATGTGGTTCCAGGTGTTTCTGGAGGGACCATTGCTTTTGTTTCTGGTATTTATGAAGAACTGCTTACCACTATTGATAATCTGGATTTAGGAATATTCACGATCTGGAAAAAGAAAGGGTTTACATCCATGTGGGCGCACTATAATCTAGGATTTTTATCGAGTTTGTTTTTAGGTATATTTATTAGTGTACTATCACTGGCAAAGCTCATTTCATATGTATTAGAAGTGTATCCAATCATAACCTGGTCCTTTTTCTTCGGGCTGGTCGTGGCAAGTATTCTTTATATAGGAAAGCAAATCAAAATATGGAATATTGGGATAGTGGTCATGTTAGTCATAGGAGTGGTCGTAGCGTATTATATTACTATTGCCGCGCCTGTAGAAGCTCCAGATGCTATTTATTTCTATTTTTTATCAGGCTGTATCGCAATCATAGCTATGATATTACCCGGTATTTCAGGATCTTTTATCCTTGTAATTTTAGGTTCTTATGCCATTGTACTGGGGGCTTTAAATGATTTCATAAATGGCATATTAGAATGGAATTGGGAAAATATAAAAGCCAGTTTTGTTAAGGTGGCGGTCTTTATTCTAGGATGTCTAATAGGTCTTAAAGTATTTTCTAAAGCCTTAAAGTGGATGTTTAGCCATAAAAAAGAACTTACACTCGCTATCCTGACAGGTTTTATGATAGGCTCGCTTAATAAAATATGGCCTTGGAAAAAAGTACTAAACACGCGTATTGATAGACATGGAGAAGAACAAATTGTACAAGCAGATAGTATATTCCCATCCAGCTACGAAGGAGATCCGCAAGTAATGATGGCTTTAGTTTTTGCAGTAATTGGATTTGCTCTCATATTTTTATTAGAATATTTTGCTAGTCGTAAAACTATAGATGCAACAGAAAACTAGAACGGTATCAGATAAATTCTGGCTTGTCCTTAAAGGGTTAGCTATGGGTGCGGCAAATAAAGTTCCTGGAGTTTCTGGAGGCGTCGTTGCTTTTGTAGCAGGATTCTATGAAGAGTTTATTTATTCCTTGCAGAAAATAAATGGAAAAGCTTTTAAATTACTGATAGTAGGAAGGTTTAAGAGTTTCTGGGCTTATATTAATGGTAAATTCTTGGGCTTGCTCATTCTTGGGATGCTCATCAGTTATTTTACTGTCTCTTTGTTGCTAGATTTAGCATTAGATCATTATCCTTTGTTGGTATGGAGTGCATTTTTTGGGATGATTTTAGGTTCCATATATTATATCGCAAAGGATTATGACGACTGGAATAGGAAGAATATAGCATTATTAATTCTAGGCACAATACTAGGTGTTAGTATAAGCTTACTAGATCCAGCACAAGAAAATGATCAACTTCTCTTTGTGTTTTTTTGCGGTTTTATTGGGGTTTCTGGAATGACTTTACCAGGTTTGTCTGGGTCGTTTATTTTAATCCTTCTAGGAAATTATGTACTCTTACTGGTAGATTCTGTAAATGCGTTGTATGTAACCTTAGTAGACATAATTACACTAGATTTTAGTTTTACATCTGATCCAGAACAGATGCGGCTTTTAAAAGTATTACTTGTTTTTTCAGCTGGGTCGCTTACAGGTCTAGTAACGCTTTCCCATCTGTTAGGCTACCTGCTTAAAAAGTATAAGAATAATACAAATGCTGTGATCATAGGTTTTATTACTGGTTCCTTAGGAGTAGTATGGCCTTGGAAAACAGAGGTGTTTAAACAAGATATAAACGGTAGCATACTACAGGATATGAATGGTAGTCCTATTTTGGATAATTATAGTCGATTTATACCGTCATCCTTAAGTCTGGAGAACTGTCTAGCCATATTTTTTATTAGTATAGGAATATTAATTGTTGTCGCATTGGGTAAATACGGCGATAAAACGAGAGCGAGTGGGTAAATACGGTTTAATCGGAAAAAACATTGGGTACTCCTTTTCAAAGCGTTTTTTTAAAGCCAAATTTGATAAAGAAGATATAGATGCGAGTTATATAAACCTGGATTGTAAGGATATTGCAACGGTTAAGCGCTGCCTTGCTGATCAAACTATGGATGGGTTTAATGTAACCATTCCATACAAGGAAGTTGTGATTGCACTATTAGATGATTTAGATACGGATGCAAAAACTATAGGTGCTGTAAATACCATTAAAAGAATGCCTGATGGTAGTTTAAAAGGTTTTAATACAGATTTTGTAGGCTTTACAGAGTCATTATTTAATAGTCAAGAAGGAATGCAATTTAAAAATGCATTAGCCGAAAGTAAAAATCAACTTAATGCTATAGTAATGGGTACTGGCGGTGCTTCTAAAGCTATTGTATATGCCCTAAATAAAATGGGAGTGAAGTACCAATACATTTCGCGAAAGCGAACTAAAACTGCCATAACGTATAACGATATTGATGAAGAGCTGATGAGGAATACCTGGCTTATTATTAACTGTACACCATTAGGCACATTTCCAGATATAGATCAATCTCCAGATATTCCTTTTGATTATATCAATCTGTCACATATAGCATACGATCTTATTTATAATCCTGTCGAAACCATTTTTTTACAAAGAGCTAAAGCGCAAGGGGCAACAACTTTTAATGGATTATCTATGTTAGAAGGACAAGCCATAGCTTCCTGGCATATATGGCAATCATAGGCAGTATAATTGCTATTGTCTGAGTAAATACTATCTTTAACACATAAAACACGAACCTTAACATTGAAAGAAATGTCTGAAGAAAACCTCCCTAAAGAAGAAATTGATAGAACAGCCCAAATTCCTGAAGCTGAAGAAACCTTAGATAAATCAGAAATAAATCTATCTGATCAAATAGATTCACTTTCTCAAGAAGCGGCGAGTATTACGCTACCTTCTAACGAAGAGATAGAGGCAGATATGGCTCTAGAACCGGAGACAGATGAACTAGAAAAGGAGGATGCAGAACCCGCAGATTTAGAGGTAAAGGAAATCGCGTCTAAGGATTATGAGGCAATGTCGCAAGAAGATTTGATTAAGGAGTTAGATTTTTTGGTAAAGAATCATCCTGTTCAAAATTTAAAGGATTATACAGATGGTATAAAAAATGCAATCTATACAAAGTTTGACGATGAGCAGGAAAAGGCAAAGACTGCTTTTATAGAAGAAGGCGGTAATGTCATTGACTTTAGATTTTTCTCTCCCTTAAAGAAGTCTTTTAATGAGGTTTATTATGAGTATAGAAATAAACGATCTGCCCATTATCAGAACAAACAAAAAGATCAGAAAGCAAATCTTGCCTTTAGAGAAGGATTGATTGAAGAGTTAAAAAACTTACGACAAGAATTAGGTGGTGAAGAAAGTGTCAATACTACTTATAATAAATTTAGAGATATCCAAGAGCGATGGAATAACGCAGGAAACATCCCTAGAGATCGCTATAATCTAGTTTGGAACAATTATTACCATCATGTAGATAGTTTTTATGAGCTACTGCATTTAAACAGATCTTTTAGAGACAAACACTTTGCAGATAATCTTGCTCAAAAAATGCAATTGATAGAGCGTGCAGAAGAGTTGAATGAAGAGACTAATGTAGGGAAGGCCTTTAAAGAGCTGCAATTGTTGCACCGCATGTGGAAGGAAGAGATTGGTCCTGTTTCTAAACAATATAGTGATGAGATTTGGGATCGCTTTAGCGCAGCCACTAAAAATATTCATGATAAGAGAGAAGAGCATTATAAGGAGGTAGAGAAGAAATGGGAACAAAACTTAGTGGTAAAGAATGATATTATTCAAAAGATAAGTGAAGTTGCCATAAGTGACTTAGGGTCTCATAAGGCAATACAGGATAGTGTAAAAGAAGTAGAGAGCTTACGCGAAAGCTTTTTTAAGGCTGGTAAAGTTCCAAATGAAGTAAATGAAGCAACTTGGTCTTCTTTTAAAAGTGCGGTAAAAGAGTTTAATCACAAGAAGAACAGCTTTTATAAATCACAAAAACAAGAACAATATGATAATCTAGCTAAGAAAAAGGCTTTGATACAGATTGCTAATGATAATAAGGACAATGAAGATGTGAATACTACTATAGACGTCATGAAAAAAATTCAGGCAGATTGGAAGAAGATAGGCCACGTCCCAAGAAAAGATAGTGATAAAGTCTGGAAAGAGTTTAAAAATGCTTGTAATCAATTCTTTGACCGTTTAAATGATTCTAAGAAACAATCTAATGCAGAACAGGAGGAAGCCTTGGTAAAGAAGAAAACTTTATTAGATTCTCTTAAAGACTTTAAGCTGGAAGGTGAGCATAACGAGAAATTGCAATTAATCACGGCTAAGATTAGTGAGTGGAAGGGGATAGGACGTGTACCTTATGCTAAGAAAAAAATCGATGAAACTTTTAATAAGGCTTTAGATGGTTTATTCCAGCAACTGGATATTGATAAGAAAGAGGTAGAAATGATTAAGTATGAGAATCGATTGCAGAGTATGGGTGATGATAACTCCAAAGACCTTTCTAAAGAACAATTTTTTATCTCTAAGAAGATTCAAGAAATTAAAAGTGAGATCAATCAGCTAGAAAATAATTTAGGCTTCTTCCAGCATGTAAAAGATGATAATCCTATGGTTATGGATGTAAGAAAAAACATTGATAAACATAAAGCAAGTTTAGAAGTATGGCAGTCTAAACACAGAAAACTCAAAACCTTTCTGAGAAATCAAGAATAATATATAAACCAGAGTTAATGCTCTGGTTTTTTTTATTGTTGATGAAGTTTGTGCTTAAAATGTAACAATTTGAAGAGATTGTCGTCTTTTTAGTATCAATCAATTCATCAAAATCATGACAAATAAAAATCAGGTAAGACCCTACAAATTAGAAAGGAATGCGGCTTTAGCGATATACGTTATTCTAACAACAACACTAGTTTGCGCCTACACAATGATACAGTTATTGAAAATGGTATAAAACATGAGAATCTGCGAACTATCGCAGATTCTCACTCTTCCTCATAGCAATTTAATATCTTTCAGAAATTAATTAAGGAATTGAATTCTGTAGTCGTTAGAATAATTTTCTCCTTACATTTGAATATAAAAATTGTCACAATGCAATCTATAAATAGTTTTAAATATATTTTTCTCATTGTTTTTTTAATGGGGAGTTTGTTATCCCATGCGCAAGAAGAAACAACTACATATTATTTTATCAGACACGCAGAGAAGGACAGAAGTGATGAAACAAATAGAAATCCTGAGCTTACCACAGAAGGCTTAGTAAGAGCAGAAAATTGGTCTGTTATCCTAAAAGATGTCCGTTTAGACGCTGTGTATAGTACTGATTATCATAGAACACTTCAAACAGCGGCACCTACTGCAAAGACGCAAGATTTGGAGGTTCAAAAATACGATCCTAGAATTCTTAATTCTAATGAATTTGAGAAAGCAACAATGGGAAAGAAGGTACTTGTAGTAGGTCATAGCAATACTACACCGGACTTTGTAAATGCAATATTGAAAGAAAAGAGATATGAAAATATAGATGATTCTAATAATGGTAATCTATATATCGTAAGCCTCATAGGCGATACTAAAACTGTACAGTTATTACATTTTAACTAGGATTCTAGTATCATATTAATTAAACAATGTTTGGGTTTTAAGCCCGTGCATTAACATTACAAAGATTCATAATTTAGCTACCTTTGTAACAATGAGTAATCCTGTAAATATTCTTAATAAAAAAGCCCGATTTGAGTATGAAATACTTGATAGGCTTACTGCGGGTATTAAATTAGTAGGGACAGAAATTAAATCTATTAGAGAAGGGAAGGCCTCCATAGCAGAGAGCTTTTGTGAATTTAATGATCGTACAGAACTTTTTGTGGTGAATATGACCATTCAAGAATACTCTCATGCTACCTATTTTAATCATCAACCAAAAAGTGTACGTAAACTTCTGCTCAATAAGAAAGAACTCAATAAATGGGAACGAGAGATTAAAAAATCAGGATTAACAATTGTACCCTTAAAATTGTTTACTAATGATAAGGGGTTTGCAAAACTAGAGATTGCTTTATGTAGAGGGAAGAAAAACTACGATAAGCGGGAAGTCATAAAAGATCGTGACAATAAACGGGATCTTAGCCGTATTAAGAAGGCCTTCAATAATTAGACTTTTCTTAAAGAACTCACAAATAGCATTTGTTTAAGAAATTATGTCCTAAAAAGTATTTTCTTTAGGACAAACTAACCGCTTCATGAGATATTGTTATTTCCTTCTCTTCCTATCATTTTCTTCTGTGACATTTTCACAAGTTTCTGGCGTAGTAACAGATACTAATGGGACTACCTTACCCTTTGTAAATGTTTATGTAGAGAATACAAACATAGGAACAACTACTAATGGCGATGGGCAATATACCTTAGATGATAAGTGGTTTGATCATAAGAACAACCTGGAAGAATCCGTTACTGTGGTATTTCAATATTTAGGATTTACAACGATAAAAAAAACTATCAAGCTCAAGGAAAGAGGAATTAGCTTAGATGTCTCATTAACTGCAGAAACGACGTCCTTAGATGAAGTCGTTGTAGAAGCTGGAGTAAACCCGGCAGACGCAATTGTCAAAGCAGCTATTGCTAAGCGTAAAGAAAATTTAGAGAGTGTAGCTTCTTATACGGCTAGTTTTTACTCCCGTGGATTATGGAAAGTAAAGAACGCTCCAGAAAAAATGCTCGGGCAGGAGGTTGGAGATTTAGGAGGAGGTCTAGATTCTACTAGAACTGGGATTATATACTTAAGTGAAACCATTTCTGATATATCATATCAAAGACCCAATAATTTTAGCGAAAAAATAATAGCAAGTAAAGTAAGTGGAGATGACAATGGATTTAGCTTTAATACCGCTTTAGATGCCAACTTTTCTTTTTATGAAAACACATTAGATCTTAATGTGCAAATGCTATCTCCAATAGCTAGTAATGCATTTGTAAACTATAAGTACACCCTTGAAGGAACCTTTATTGAAGAAGGTAAAATCATAAATAAAATTAAGGTAATACCTAGAAGGGTTAATGATAAAGTGTTTACAGGCACGATATATATAGTAGATGATGACTGGCAATTATATGGTGTAGATCTCGCTGCTTCTGGAGAGACCATTCAAGTACCTGTGGTAGAGAACTTAAATTTCAAACAAAGTTTTAAATATGATACTACCCAAAATAGATGGATAAAAATCTCTCAGGTCATAGACTTTAGTTTTGGATTCTTTGGTTTTAAAGGAGATGGTCGTTTTATCGCTGCGTATAGTAATTATGATTTTGAACCTAATTTTAGCAAGTCTTCCTTTACGAATGAAGTACTTTCTTTTGCAGATGAAGCCAATAAAAAGGATAGTCTGTTTTGGTTAGAAAGGCGGCCTGTAGCACTTACAAGTCTGGAGCAGGATGATTATATCAGAAAGGATAGTATTCAAGTGGTGCGTAAATCTCAGGAATATTTGGACTCTATAGATGGACGAGGCAATAGGTTTAAAATTTCATCACCCGTTACGGGTTATAGCTATAGAAATTCTTTCAAGCGATATTCTTTTTCCTACGATGGACTCATTTCTTCCGTGAACTATAATACCGTAAAAGGGTGGAATGGAAGTACTGGTATAAGCTATTTTAATTGGAGTGATGATGATTATCAACGTACGTTTTATGCTTTCGCGAAAGCAAACTACGGCTTCTCAGAAGACCGCTTGCGGTATACCGCGGGATTTTCGAAACGCTTTAATAGAATTAATAGGTCTCGTTTGAGCGGTTCTTTAGGTGTTGAAACAAGACAGTTTAATAATGCTAATCCCATTGCTAACAATATAAATAGTGTTGCTTCGCTATTTTTTGAACGTAATTTTCTGAAGCTATATGAACGCGCCTTTGCACAATTATCATATAGTCAAGAGCTCTTTAATGGACTTAGAATTTCTGCAACTACTGCCTATGAGGAAAGAAATCCTGTATTCAATACAACTGATCAAACCTTTTTCCCGCAGGATGATATTGAGTTTACATCTAATAATCCATTAGATCCATTTAATACTGATATTGCAGCGATTAGTACCCATCGTATTGCAAAAGCACAAGTAACAGCACAAATTAATTTTGGTCAGAAATATTATAATTACCCAACAGGGAAGTTTAATATATCTTCTGATCGTTATCCTACAGTATA
>JALZVV010000215.1 GCA_023299935.1 Dokdonia sp. | reverse complement strand
CCCTCCTTTTCTATCACACTGGGAGTACTCTTTAGAATATCCCAAGTACTTCCATTTGAGATTATAGTATTTTCAACATTAAAAACAATACGATCGGATTTACGAGTGATTAGCGGCTTTTTACCTACTACTGTTACTTCATCCAGTGATTCTGTATTTTCTTCTAATACAATATTCCCAAGAACCTTATTTTGAGTAATAGAAAATTCTGATGAGGTGTAGGCGGTAAAACCTACAAAAGTTACATTCACTTTATAATTTCCTGCATTTACATTCTCAAATAAGAACTCTCCATCATCCTCAGAAATAACACCATTTATAACTGCATCTTCAGGAGAAAGTAAAACAATATTAGCAAAAGGAATAGGAGTGCCATCATTAGAAATTATCTTGCCAGATACCACAAAGTCTTGTGCTATCGCTACCATAGACAACTGCATAACAATTAAGATAAATAATGACCTAATAATTCTCCCCATGAACAAGCTAAATGTAATTCATTTTGTAAAAAAGCGGGTGTTAAACAAAAAATTTTCGATGAAATACACAAATAAAAATAGACCGCCTAAAAACAAGCAAGGATTAGAACTATATTTGCAGTCATTTAGCGCACTATGAAGAACATTAGGAATTTTTGCATCATTGCCCATATTGATCACGGAAAAAGTACTCTTGCTGACCGTCTTTTAGATGAAACAGCTACAGTTACAAAACGTGAAGCGCAAGCTCAACTATTGGACAGTATGGATCTTGAGAGAGAACGCGGTATCACAATAAAATCTCACGCCATACAAATGGAGTACAAATATAAAGGCGAGGAATACATCCTCAATCTTATTGATACTCCCGGTCATGTTGATTTCTCCTACGAAGTTTCCAGAAGTATTGCCGCCTGTGAAGGCGCACTTCTTGTTGTAGATGCTGCTCAAAGTATACAAGCGCAAACTATCTCCAATCTTTATCTAGCCTTGGAAAATGATTTAGAGATTATCCCTGTACTTAATAAAGTAGATTTGCCCAGTGCAAATCCAGAGGAAGTTACAGATGATATAGTAGACCTTTTGGGTTGTGAGGCAGATGAGGTTATTCCCGCTTCCGCGAAAACTGGAATAGGCATCACCGAAATTCTTAAGGCGATAATAGAAAGAGTCCCAGCACCTAAAGGAAACCCAAACGAGCCCTTACAAGCGCTTATTTTTGATTCTGTTTACAATCCTTTTAGAGGCGTAGAAACCTACTTTAGAGTGATTAACGGAAGTATTAGAAAAAACCAACAAATAAAATTTGTCGCAACAGGAAATACCTATGGCGTCGATGAAGTAGGAACACTAAAACTTAATCAGGTTCCTAAACAAGAAATAAAAGCAGGAGATGTTGGGTACCTCATCACAGGTATCAAGGACGCAAGAGAAGTAAAAGTAGGTGATACGCTTACCGATGCTAAAAACCCTACTCAAAATGCAATAGAAGGTTTTGAAGATGTAAAACCTATGGTATTTGCAGGTATTTACCCTGTGGATACAGAAGATTACGAAGAGCTTAGAAACTCTATGGAAAAGCTTCAACTCAATGATGCCTCCCTGGTTTTTGAACCCGAGAGTTCGGCGGCCTTAGGTTTTGGATTCCGATGTGGATTTTTAGGGATGCTTCATTTGGAGATTATACAAGAGCGTCTAGAACGCGAGTTTGATATGACTGTAATCACAACAGTTCCTAACGTATCTTATCACGCTTTTACTAATAAAGCTCCAGACAATATCATCTTAGTAAACAATCCTTCTGATTTACCAGATCCATCGGGAATGAATCGTGTAGAAGAGCCCTACATCAAGGCAACAATAATCACTAAAGCAGATTTTGTAGGCCCTGTGATGTCTCTTTGTATTGAAAAACGGGGACAAATTACCAATCAAACGTATCTCACTACAGAACGTGTAGAACTTACTTTTGATATGCCTCTGGCAGAGATTGTTTTTGATTTCTATGACCGTCTTAAAACGGTATCAAAAGGGTATGCCTCTTTTGACTATTCTCCTATAGGTATGCGAGCATCAAAACTAGTGAAGGTAGATGTTTTACTTAATGCACAACCTGTAGATGCACTTTCGGCTTTATTGCATCAAGATAATGCGTATGACATTGGTAAAAAGATGTGTGAGAAACTGCGACAATTAATCCCAAGACAGCAGTTTGACATTCCGATACAAGCGGCTATTGGTGCAAAAATAATTGCACGTGAAACGGTAAAAGCACTTCGTAAAGATGTAACTGCAAAGTGTTATGGTGGAGATATTTCGCGTAAGCGTAAACTCTTAGAAAAGCAAAAGAAAGGTAAAAAACGTATGCGCGCCGTGGGTAATGTAGAGATTCCTCAAGAGGCATTTATGGCTGTACTTAAATTGAATGACTAAGAATACATTGCAGTAAGTAATGCTTTTATCTTTTCGGGATCAGAATAAGTTTGTAAATCTTGATGAACCGGTTGCAAATTATGCATAGGTATAGCGCCTTCTAGACTAGAAATAGTATTGCTCGCAGAGGCGTGAATTTCTATAAATCCCGCTTCGATAAAGTGATATACATTATCAGGGCGTATGCCGCCGCCAGGAAGTATATTTAACGTTGCCCCTGCTTTCTCCTTAAGCATTTTTAACTCAAAAAGCCCATCTAAAGCAGTGCTTGCATGTCCAGAACTCAGAACTCTATCTACTCCAATATTTTTTAACTTAGCAAGTGCTTTTAGAGCATTGGGTGTCCAATCAAACGCGCGATGAAAAGTAAAATTCATTCCTCCTGCAGCATCTACCAATAGTTGTGTTCTTTCTATATCTATAGTAAGGTCTGAGTGGAGTACTCCAGAAACTATCCCTCCTACCTTGCTCTCTCTACAAAACTTGATATCTCTAAGCATCACGTCAAACTCATCGTCATAATAGGTAAAATCACCACTTCTAGGTCTAATTAAAACCTGAACAGGTATCTCTAGGGCTTGGACTACTTTCTCAATAAGACCGTGACTTGGGGTTACGCCTCCTAAGGCGAGCTCACTACATAACTCGATACGCTGGGCTCCAGCTTTTTGAGCAGCAATGGCAGATTGAAAAGAGTTAGCACATACTTCTAATATCATAATCCGAAATTAATGAAAATCCCTTTAGAAAAGTAGCAATGCTTTTTAGTATCTTGAACAAATTACCAAGACAATCTAGGTTACTATGAAGCGAAGAACATTCATAAAAAACACAACCCTCTCAGGAACAGGAATTGCCTTAGGTGCTGCAGCACTGGGGTGTACTGAAAATAAGAATACAACTACAGTTAATAAAGATGCAAGCCTACCGCTAGTCATAGCTACTTGGAATGTGCCCAATGCAACGGAAGCGGCTTGGCATGTTTTGAATAAACAAGGATCTTCATTGGATGCGATAGAACAGGGCTGTCGTGTAGAAGAAGCAGATGTGGATAATCAATCTGTAGGTAAAGGAGGGCGTCCTGACCGCGATGGTAAGGTAACCTTAGATGCGTGCATTATGGATACAGCAGGAAATTATGGTGCAGTTGTTTGTGTGCAAAACATAAAGCACCCTATCTCTGTGGCGCGTAAAGTTATGGAAGAAACTCCTCACGTTCTCATGGCGGGCAAGGGGGCGGAACAATTTGCCATAGAGAGTGGTTTTAAACCAGAAAACCTTCTTACTGAAGCTTCAAAACAACAATGGGAAGAGTGGAAGAAAACTTCTAAATATGAACCCATAATAAATATTGAAAATCACGATACGATTGGAATGCTTGCCATAGATACGAATGGCAATATAGCTGGTGGTTGCACTACAAGTGGTCTAGCGTATAAAATGGCCGGGCGTGTTGGAGATTCTCCAATTATTGGATCTGGATTATTTATTGATAATGAAATAGGTGGTGCTACAGCTACAGGGATGGGTGAAGAAGTGCTTAAGACTGTAGGCAGCTTTCTTATTGTTGAACTTATGCGACAAGGTAAAAGCCCGCAGCAAGCCTGTGAAGAGGGAATTAGGAGAATAGTGGCTAAAGGGAATTATGACAACTTTCAAGTTGCTTATATTGCTATGAACAAAGCTGGTGCAACAGGCTATTATAGCATTCACCCGGGATTTAGTGCCACGATTAATAAAAATGGAGAGAATATGAACCATATTTCTAATTCTCATACTTGATAAAAAACATTTGATTGACCTCGTGTCGATTAAAAGATTAATATAATCGACATAATACTCAAGTATGTATTTTTTTGATAACATTAATCAATGATTACTTACGCCATTTATTTGATTTCCTTATATTTAAGATGACTGTTCTTTCTTTTTACTGAGAAAAAGACAATAGTGAAATAAAAGAAATGTTATATATTTGTAAACGCTTTACAGCTAAAAATATTTAAGACTGTTGTAATTGACTTTAAATAATCAATTATGATTTGGGGTGAAAGCCGGGTAATCTTGCTCGGCTTTCTTTATTCCCCAAATTGAGGGGTCGCGAGAAGCCTGACCTAAAAGCATTGAAAAAGCAATAAACGAGCGGTTTAACTATTACAGTAATTCTTGCTCTCTTTAACTCTTACTTTTACTTAATATTACCCTACAATAAATCGTAAGAAGCCTGATCTAAAGGCCCTGAAGAAGCAATAAACGAGCGCCGCTAACACTTTATTATTCTTCTTTACAATAATATGCTTTATCTTGACAATGTGATACTAAAGCATAACACTCTTTTTCTATTGCTTCTTATTTTTCCTTTTGCGGTTAATTCCCAAAATATTGGTGAGTTAATCAATCAGGAATTAATTCAAACGAATATTTTAACGATCTGACTAAAGATATTTTAGAAAGCCATCAAGACAATGAAAATGATATAAGCTACACTTTAGATGTAGAGCCTTTAGTTTTAGGAATTGAAACCATTACGCCTATAGGTCTTGTTTTAAATGAACTAATCACTAACGTATTAAAACACGTATTCAATCCTATCGATACAAATAAAGAATTAAGTATTAGTCTCAAGGAAGTAAATCAAAAACTTACCTTAGAAGTGGTAGATAATGGCAAAGGTATAACCACAAGCCCAAAGGAAAGTTCTTTTGGTATCAAACTTATTAAAGCCTTGTCCAAGAAACTCAAGGCAGATTTGCGCTTTAATAACAATTTACCATCTGGAACTAAAGCAATCTTAACTATGGCACGTTATGAAAAGTTGTAAATTCATTGACTAAAGAAATACTACCACTCACTAAAAAAAAGTGGCTCGGTATGATAAAACATTAGATTTATGGAAAATAGATAGACGTCACTGGTGGAAAAGCCTAAAATTTATATCGTAGAAGATGATCCCATAATTGCTGTGACTATAGAAACCGCGCTAATAAAACAGGGATATACGATTATAGGTGATGCAGAAGACTATGACACCGCTTTAAAAGAAATACAAGAAATTAATCCCAATCTCATTTTATTAGATATTCAATTAGAAGGCGATAAAGACGGTATAGACCTGGCCCTTGTTCTAGATAAAATGAATGTCCCATATCTATATCTCACTTCTCAGACAGACCCAGAAACCATTGTAAGAGTAAAAAAGACAAAACCTTTAGGGTATATTGTTAAACCTTTTACAGAAAATGGCTTGCGCAGTAATATAGAACTGGCCTGGCACAACTTATCCCTAACAAGCAAGCAATACATATTAGTAAAGTCTGAAGGGTATATGCATAAAATAGATCAAAGTAATATTAAGTATCTGCAAGCCTTTGATAATTAATGTTATATCCATACAAATGACAAGAAAATACTGGTGCCTCATACCTTAAAAAAAACCGCAGAACTACTAAACCCAGACAACTTTATAAAAACCCATCGATCGTATATTGTTAATAAGGAACTCATATTAGGTATATGCCAATCCAATGTGGTTTTAGGTGATGACCTTATATCACTCAGCAATTCAAATCGTTTAGCAGTTGTGAATCAATTAGGTAACCAACCTCATATCGACACAATCTTACCTTTGGTCTTCCTGCACATATCATTCACTAAATAAATCAAGGCATTCACTAAAAATTAAGCCTTCGTGATTTTCTACCAGATATCTTTGAGATAAACATTGTTACCAATACGGTTGTCGTTGGTTTAGAATCCATCCCCAATTCTAAAAAGACGACACGATTTTCTTAAATAGTATGATGGAGATAAAATTATTCTCCCTTGTATTTTTAGATTTTTGTGCTTTCGCGAAAATACAAATCAAACGATATACCTCTAGAGTGACACATACAAGTATTAGAACAACTGGAACAACCGCCTAAATAAGAAGTAGAAACAAAAATCATTACCAGAAAATAGTTGCTATAAACATCAATTACCATCATTATGAAAACAATACACAAAACCATTTTCGCAGTAGCCTTAGTCTTTTTTACCCTTTCTAGTCTCTGTGCTCAAAATGCTGTAGACTTTAAAAATAACGGCAGAGACTGGTACGTGAGTAAAACAACTGGTACTGGAAAATTAGGAATTAAAGAACAACCTGCAAAAGACCTAGGTAACATTATTTACCTATTAGAACCCAATGACAGGATTCACACTGCGGAGGGAGTGTATATGAGCAAAGGAAAAAGAGGGCCCGATGAGATAAATGTACCTGTGCAGATTTTTGGAGGGTACGATGTTACTTTTACCAAAAGAGCTCCTTGGACTGAGCACAAAACAATATTTACTGGAACCAATGAATATAAAAAATTAACCACACCACGGCTATACATATGCACAGACTAACAGCGTGGTTCAAACGGCCAACTAGCCGAAGGCGGAGCCATTTTAGTAGACGGCATTATTGTAGATAATGGCCCTCGCAATAGATATCACCAAGAAAAAGGACTAGCCATTAGACGACAAGCAAGCCCTAAGAGCGGTAGAAATCCTTCTCCAGAATCTGGAGGCATTGTAATCGTAGCGAGTCATTATATGAACGTAGCAGTACAAAACTGTGTGGTTATGAACACAGCCCCTACAGAAGGTGCAATCTCTGTGCGCCTTAAAAAAGGAGGAAAAGCTTACATCCAGAACAATCTCTCCATAAACAATGCGGGTTATGGTATACACGCAAGAACAGAATATGTAGGAAGGGACCCTAAACTTGTACCCTCTTTCTTAATACAGTACAACACCTCATTATTTAATTGGAAACACGACCCTATTGCCTCTTATGGCGGTAATGCCCTTGCATTAGATAAAGAACTAACGGCCGCTATTAATCAAAATGTACTTGGGTTTGGTCATTTTGGAGGAATCTATAATAAAGGAGCAAATATTACCTTAGCCAATAATCTCTTTACAGGAAATCTCAAATATGACTATAAAGAAATTAATGGCGAAATGATTGTGACAGATATTGTAGATGAAGCAGAGCGCATAGACCCTAGCTCTGCAGGAAACAATACTGCCTTACTTCAAATTTCTGTAGGAGAACGTTGGGCAAAAAAATATGGAGAGCGTAAAGAATTAAGTCGAGAAGAGATAGATGCCTCCGTAAGTGCTGCAAATTCTGGAGCAAATCAATTAAGAGGTATGTTAGGCATAAATCTTCAAGGCAATAGCAGCAGTATGGATGCAGAGATATTTTTACCACGTTTAGAATTAGACGAGGCTATACCCGTAGGACTCTCAAATTGGAACGGCATAGGTTGTGCTACTCCTAGAACAGAATAGTTATCCCTTTACAGCATACAATGATAATTCTAGTTTGAAAAGTTAATTGTCTTTTTAAACACATAAAGAGTCACTTATGGAGAGTGGCTCTTTTTTTTGCCTTTTTTTTAATTTAATTTATTGAAGATATTTTCTGCCATTCTTAACACGCACATCCTCAATAAATATCAACTATCCAATCAAGAAGAAGTTAGTTAAAAGCTTTCTTACTTTATAATTAACTTTTCTGATGTTATTCTTCCTTCAGTTGTTTCTATTTCTAATAAATACATTCCATTATCAAGAGAGGAAACATCCAATTGAACAGTCTGTGCATTCATTACCAATTGACCAACTACATTATATATATTTACCTTCTTCAGATTTTCGCTAGCAATTAATTGAATGGTTACCATTGTACTCGCCGGGTTAGGAAATACACTAAATAACTGATTATCTATTTCTTCCGTACTAAGAATATCATCACTATAATCATATAAACGTACATTACCAACTGCTACGTCACTAGTGTTCTGAGCGCCTAATGAACCAATAGCTAATAAGTTTCCATTAGCAGCAAATTCAAGACTTGACCCCGCGACGTCACCCTCTTCTTCTCCATATATTGTATTACCTACAGGTTCCCAAGTATTATTTATATTTTGATATACATCTACCCTACCTGTACCAAATCCTAAAAGATCATTAAATACAGCAGCTGCAGCAAGAATATTTCCATCTGCAGATAAGGCTATACTAAATCCTAGTTCTTCTTGTTCTTGATTTCCAATTAAATCCTGCCCAACCTGTTGCCAATCTCCTCCAACAAAATTAAAAACCCTAACCAAACCTGCACTATCGCCAACAGCAGATTCAAAATTTGTAGAGCTTATTGCAATTACAGATCCATCTTCAGATATAGCAATGCCACCTCGATCTCCCCAAAAATCCAATAATGCCTCACCTACAATATCGTTTCCAATTTGAACCCAAGTACCATTTTGGTTTTCAAAGATTTGTACTCGACCCACTGCACTAACACCATTTACATCAAATAAAGGGGATCCCACAGCCATAATATTACCATTCCCAGATAGAGCTACCTCTCTACCTAAATCATCATTTGGAGCAACGCCATCTATAGGTTGACCTTCTGTCATCCAATCACCTGCTTCAAAATCAAAAACTCTTACACGTCCAGAATTTTGACCTCCCGTATCATGAAACGGAGCTCCTACTGCGACTCGAGTGCCATCTGAAGAAATAGATAGACTTACACCGAATTCATTTATATTCCCCTCGCCATCAAGATCTGCTCCCATTTGATTCCAGGAATTTCCATCAAATTCATATATTCTAGCATGACCAGGTCGCGTGCCCGTATTATCATTAGGATCAAGATCATTATTTCTAGCACCAATAGCAATTATAGTTCCATCAGAAGAAATAGAAACAGCTGATCCAGACCTATCCAGTGCACCCTCACCTATTATCTCCTGACCTAGCTGCACCCAAGTATCTCCTTGAAGTGTAAACACTGTTACACTTCCCGCATTAGAACCGTTACTATCGCTAAACTCTTCCGTCACAGCAAGTACTGTGCCATCTGTAGACATAGAAATATTACGTCCAAATTGATTAGTTGGTGTGTCTCCCAGTAAGGTTTGACCAACTTGAACTTGACTTAAACTTAAAATAGGTATGAGTAAAAATAAAATTGAAATTTTCATTATAACTTAGTTTGGGGGTTAACTTTTGAATTGTTTTTTCGGTGCGAATATACTATAATTATTATCTCAACTTTTTTTTTAAACAATATGTCGCAATAATTGAGTTCATCCAATGGCTAGAGTTAGCAGGAAAAGCAAATATAAGCCCTTGATTCTAAGAATTTAGAATGTATCTCTTTTTAATTTTGTGCCAACTTATAAACATATCCCTTTAATTTCACTTCATCTTCTTATTTTTGAATTCAGCTGTATTTGCTTTTATCCAAGCATTAAAAAAAATAAAACAACGTGACCAATACTGAAGAGAATACCCAAAAAAGACTTTTTTTACTCGATGCCTTTGCCCTCATCTTTAGAGGCTATTATGCATTGATTAAAAACCCACGTATTACCAGTTCTGGAATGGATGTAAGTGCTGTGATGGGATTTACAAATTCTCTTTTTGATGTGATAAGAAGAGAGCGCCCAGACCATCTTGCGGTAGCTTTTGACAAAGGCGGCAGTAGCGAGCGTGTGGAAATGTATGAGGCTTATAAGGCAAATCGAGACGAAACGCCAGAAGCCATAAAAATAGCAGTCCCTCATATCAAGGAGATACTTAAAGCAATGCACATACCTATTATAGAGCGACAAGGCGTGGAGGCAGATGATCTCATAGGAACGCTTTCCAAACAAGCCGAAAAGGAAGATTTTAAGGTGTTTATGGTTACTCCAGATAAGGATTATGCTCAGCTCGTTTCAGAAAACATCTTTATGTACAAACCTGCTCGTATGGGCAATGGCATAGAGATATGGGGCATTCCAGAAGTACAAAAACGCTTTGAAGTAGAGCGCCCAGAACAGGTCATAGATTACCTCGGGATGATGGGAGATGCCAGTGATAATATCCCAGGATTACCTGGCGTGGGAGATAAAACCGCTAAGAAATTTATTGCTGCTTATGGCTCTATGGAAGGTCTGCTAGAAAACACTCACTACCTTAAAGGCAAGATGAAAGAAAAGGTAGAAGCAAATGCAGAGCTGGGTTTACTTTCTAAAAAACTAGCCACCATAATGCTGGACTGTGATGTGCAATTTGATGCCAAGGATTACGAACTCTCTAAACCCGATGCAGAGGCCGTAGGTAGGAAATTTGATGAGCTAGAATTTAGACGTGCAAAAGACCAATTTGTTAAATTATTTTCCAGCGAAGCCTCTAGCGCAGGTTCTGTTTCGGCGTCTTCTAATTCTCTCCCTTTGGGAGAGATGTCCGCAGGACAGAGAGGGAATTCAGGAAAGAACTCGACTGCTGGAGCAGGCCAATTCTCTTTGTTTGGTGGTGATGGAGAAGCAACAAAAGATGCTATGGAAGCTGGCTCTAGCAGAAAGACCATAAAAGATACTTCGCATTTTTATCAATTTGTAGAAACTCCGCTTTCGCGAAAGCTCTTTCTAAAAAATCTACTTGCGCAACCATCAGTCTGTTTTGATACCGAAACTACAGGTCTTAACCCACTAACTGCCGAACTCTTAGGAATTGCCTTCTCATGGGAAAAAGGAAAAGGGTTTTATGTACCCTTCCCAGAAGATCGAAATCAAGCACAGGAATTAATAGAAGAATTTAGACCCTTTTTTGAAACCAATACTATCGAAAAAGTAGGTCAAAACTTAAAATATGACATTAAGGTACTTGCGAAATATAATATTGATGTGAGAGGAAAACTCTTTGACACCATGCTTGCGCACTATCTTATCAATCCTGATATGCGCCATAATATGGATGTACTGGCAGAGACATATTTGAACTATACGCCAGTTTCTATTACAGAACTTATAGGAAAAAAAGGAAAGAATCAACTCTCTATGAGAGAAGTCCCTTTAGACAAGCAAACAGAGTATGCCGTAGAAGATGCTGATATTACTTGGCAACTTAAAGAGCACTTTGAAAAAGAACTGGAAGAGGCAGGTACTCGAAAGCTTTTTGATGAAATTGAAATTCCGTTACTACGCGTTCTTGCCGCTATGGAAATAGAAGGAATTAATCTCAATACAACTTTCCTAAATGGCCTTTCTGGGGCTTTGGATGAAGATATCACGCGCCTTATGTCTGAAATATATGAGGCTGCGGGAGAAGAATTTAATATAGGATCTCCTAAACAACTAGGAGTCATTCTCTTTGAAAAAATGAAGCTTGTAGACAAGCCTAAGAAAACCAAAACAGGTCAATACTCTACGGCAGAAGATGTGCTGTCATATCTAGCCAAAGACCACGAGATTATCCAAAACATATTAGACTACCGCGGGCTATCCAAACTTAAATCTACCTATGTAGATGCATTGCCTAATCAGGTAGCAGCAGATGGTCGTGTGCATACAGATTACATGCAAACGGTAGCAGCAACAGGACGATTAAGTTCTAACAATCCTAACCTCCAGAATATCCCAATCCGTACAGAGCGTGGTCGTGAAGTGCGCAAAGCCTTTGTGTCTCGAGATGAGAATCACACGCTACTCGCAGCAGATTATTCTCAAATAGAACTGCGTATTATCGCTGCCCTAAGTGAAGAAGAAACGATGATTAAAGCCTTTCAGGATGGAGAAGATATTCACGCCTCTACAGCCGCCAAAGTTTTTAATGTGCCTTTAGAGGAAGTCACTCGAGAGCAACGCAGCAATGCTAAGACCGTAAACTTTGGAATCATATACGGCGTGTCTGCTTTTGGTTTAAGTAATCAAACAGATTTATCCCGTAGCGAGGCAAAAGAGCTTATAGACACCTATTACAAAACCTATTCTAAGTTACGTAACTACATGAGCGATCAAGTAGATTTTGCTAGAGAAAATGGGTATGTAAAAACGGTTTTAGACAGACGTCGCTATCTTAAAAATATAAACTCTGCAAATGCTATAGTACGGGGAGCAGCAGAACGTAATGCAGTAAACGCACCTATTCAAGGTAGCGCAGCAGATATCATTAAGATTGCGATGATTAACATCTACGAGAAACTCACAAACAGTGATTATAAAACTAAAATGCTTTTACAAGTGCATGACGAGCTTGTTTTTGACGTTCCTAACAATGAGCTGGATGCCATCAAAATTTTAATAAAGACCGAAATGGAAGCTGCATACCAAATGACCGTTCCTTTAGATGTAGAAGTAGGCTTAGGACAGAACTGGCTAGAAGCACATTAAAATAACTTCTTATCGGTATGCCTTAAAAATAACCACAAGATCATTTGTTCTAGTTCCTGCTGCAGCGCCTACAAATCTATCTACATTAATAGTAAATCCATCATTGCTAAAACTAGTAAGTGCTGCTCTTACAAGACCTTCTTGAATTACAGCCCCAGCATTTGTTCCGTCATCGTGTAGTAAATTTCCATTATTATTTACAAAAAAAGCTGCTATGCAATGTGAAGAAGATGAGTACGTCCCTATATTATTTATACTAGACCCACTCAATCCATTTGAGATTACTTGCTGGTCTATCGGGCTACTATTAATTGCATAACCAGTAGTCATCCCGCCAGCCATTAGTATATCTAAGGAGTTATTAGTATCAGAACGGTAGGCACCCTCATTAAAACCTTGAACTCTATTAATTCCAGTAAATTCTACAGAAGTGGGCTCAAAACCTATGCCTGTGACTACAACATCTCCGGTAGACGAAATTAACAGTTTTCCAAAATAAACACTACTCCTTTTGTCTGAAAGCACTAAATTCCAACGATTATTCTCCCAAAAATAATATCCAGATCTAGCAAGTAAGCCATCTCCTGTATTCCAAACCATAGTGCCATCTACTAAAGCACCTCCAGCAGGATTTACCACATTTATAGTATCTGTAGTAGAATCTAAATCTAACCTTGGTATTAATATCCCACTATTAGAACTCGATATGTCCAGCGCCCCATTAGGTGCGATGGTTCCTATACCTACTTGAGCAAGTGTAATCTGAACAAATACAAATAATAATATTGTAATTATCGGCTTAAGGAAAGAAAAAAAAATACCTAGTCCCGTCTTCTTTAATTTCATACTTTATTTCTAAAAAAAATTCATAATAAATATATACAAATATACAAATTCTACACCAGCAGCATCTAGGCATATGTGAGATTAACAAAAAAAGAATGGCTAAAAAACTAATTTAATCGATGAAATACACGGAGACATATTATTACAATGTGTTCTAATCAAAAATAGAAAGAAAAGAAAAAATAATTAAGCACCTCCTGTAATAATTTACTCACTTGCGTGAAGAACAAAATAAATTTTTAAAGCTTTGCTATTTCAAAAAAAGACGTAAACTTAATTAATAGTATTGCGATTCAAAAAAGTCTTGTTAATATTGCTTTTCAATTATTAATTACAGCTAATTTTAATATATTATGGAAGGACTTCTTACAATAGATAGCCTATTTACACTGGTAATGCTCATTTTGTTACAAGTCGTTTTGGGCTTTGATAACCTATTGTATATTTCATTAGAATCTAAAAAAGCTCCCGAAGAAAAACAGAGTTATGTACGTAAGCTAGGCGTAGGACTTGCTATTATATTGCGTATCGTGCTACTATTTGCTTTAATGTCTCTTATCCAATATTTTCAAGATCCTTTTGCATCCCTGCACGATAATGGTATAATGGAATTTTCTATTAATGTGCATAGCATTATTGTTCTCATAGGAGGAGTTTTTATTATCTATACGGCCATTAAAGAAATCTGGCATATGATGCTTATGAAAGAGCACGAGGCAATTGAAGAATCGAGAGCCTCTGTTGGTAAAGTAATCACTTGGATTGTGATTATGAATCTCGTCTTTTCCTTTGATTCTATTCTAAGTGCAATGGCACTTACCTCTCATATGGAATTTACAGCGCAAATCATCTTGATGTCTATCGCGATTATTGCCGGAGGCATCCTTATGATTGTATTAGCAGATAAAGTGGCAAACTTCCTTAAAAAGAACAAAATGTACGAAGTACTCGGTCTTTTTATCCTTTTAATTGTAGGAATCATGCTTTTGTCTGAAGGAGGACATCTAGCTCACCTAACACTGTTTGGGAATCCCGTAACTCCTATGAGTAAAACAACTTTCTATTTTGTGATAATCGTACTCGTTCTGATTGATATTGTACAAGGGCGTTATCAGAAAAATTTATTGAAGCAAAAAGAGCAGATGGATCAGAAGAATTAAGTAAAGAATTAATGTGCTTTCGCGAAACCTATGCTGAGCGCAGCCGAAGTAGTACAACCCATATAATCCCAAGCTTTTATAGGAGTTTGGGGTTTATTTTTGGCAATCCAGATTACAACTTCCAAGGCGCAGAGACAGTATCCTTTAAATATTCAATTATAGCGCATTGTCAAAGTAAATATTTTATTTACATTTGCACCCCTCTTAATTGAGGAAAAATCAATGATTACTAACAATTTGACAAAGACTAATGGATACATTAAGTTACAAAACGGTATCTGCTAACAAAAACACTGTTTCTAAAGAGTGGTTATTAGTAGATGCGGACGGCTGGGCATTGGGTCGTCTTTCGAGTGAAGTGGCAAAGCTACTTCGCGGAAAACACAAACCGGATTTTACTCCTCACGTAGACTGTGGAGACAATGTGGTTGTGATTAATGCAGAGAAGATTAATCTAACAGGAAAGAAGTGGACAGACAAGTCCTACATTCGTCACACTGGGTACCCAGGAGGACAACGTAGCCTTACTGCAACAGAACTTTTTGACAAAGACCCTACGCGTCTTGTTGAGAATGCAGTAAAAGGAATGCTTCCTAAAAACAAATTAGGATCGGCGATTTTTCGCAATCTTAAAGTGTATGTAGGAGCAGAGCACGGTCAAGAAGCACAAAAACCTAAAGTAATTAACCTTAACGAAATCAAATAATGGAGACAATTCACAAAATAGGCCGTCGTAAGACTGCAGTAGCTCGTGTATATCTTTCTGATGGAAAAGGTAATATTACGATCAATAAAAAAGATTTAAACACCTACTTCCCTACTGCATCTTTACAGTACAAAGTAAACCAAGCGCTTGCCCTTACCGGTAACGAAGGAAACTTTGACATTAAAGTAAATGTATATGGAGGTGGTATCACTGGTCAAGCAGAGGCTATCAGACTTGCTCTTTCTAGAGCAATGTGTGAAATAGATGAAGAGAATCGCACGATTCTAAAGCCAGAAGGCTTGTTGACAAGAGACCCGAGAATGGTAGAACGTAAGAAATTCGGTCAGAAGAAAGCACGTAAGAAATTCCAATTCTCAAAGCGTTAATCACTTGCTTGCAAGTGGGTTCAGCTGGACTGAACACCTATTTGAAATATCGAAAATTAATATTAATCACGCATTCACGTTAAGTGAACGCATCATGTTGTCGTTGTTGAGTATGCTTTCGCGAAAGCGTAATTCAAAACCCAAAATTACGGGAGCTGAAATACGAAAGCGGAATCACTCAAAATTAGTTTAGCATCTAAACCCCGACGCAATCGGAGTTGCTAATAATCCAACGGAACGTAAACTATTACAAAAATGGCAAACAACATTGAAGTAAAAGAATTGCTTGATGCAGGTGTACACTTTGGACACCTCACAAGAAGATGGGATCCTAATATGGCACCGTATATCTATATGGAGCGTAATGGGATACACATTATTAATCTTTACAAAACAGCTGCAAAAATGGAGGAGTCTGGAGAGGCTCTTAAAAAGATTGCAGCATCAGGAAGAAAAATTCTTTTTGTAGCTACTAAGAAACAAGCAAAAGAAATCGTAGCAGACAAAGCAGCAAAAGCAAACATGCCGTACATCACAGAAAGATGGCCTGGTGGAATGCTTACAAACTTTGTAACGATTCGTAAAGCGATAAAGAAAATGCAAACTATTGATCGTATGAAACAAGACGGTCGTTTTGACACACTTTCTAAAAAAGAGAAGCTACAAATGAATCGTCTTCGTGAGAAGCTTGATAAAAACTTAGGTTCTATTGCAGATATGACTCGTCTTCCAGGCGCGTTATTTGTAGTAGATATTAAGCGTGAGCACATCGCGATTAAGGAAGCTCAAAAATTGAACATCCCAATCTTTGCAATGGTGGATACTAACTCTGACCCACGTCAGGTAGATTATTTAATCCCTGCAAATGATGATGCTTCTAAGTCTATCGATAAGATTATGTCTTATGTAAGTGATGCAGTAATTGAAGGTCTTGCCGAACGCAAAGCTGGAAAAGATGCTGATAAGGCAGACGCTCCTAAGAAAGAAGCTCCTAAAGCTGAGAAAAAAGCTGCACCAGCTCCTGCTCCGGTAGAAGTAGCTCCTGCAAAAGCTGAACCAGCAAAAGCAGTAGTAGCAGCAAGCGAAGAAGAAGAGTAAAATAACTATTTACAATACAAAAAGTCGTTTGGTCTCTTTCTTGAAAGAAAATAACTGAACGACTTTTTTCAATTCTAATACTAATGAGGTTTCCGCCTTCGCGGAAATTAAAAAGACACTAATTATGGCAAATATTACCGCCGCAGACGTAAAAAAATTAAGAGAAGCTACCGGTGCTGGAATGATGGACTGTAAAAAAGCTCTTGTTGAAGCCGAAGGGGATTTTGACAAAGCGATTGCAGTACTTCGTAAGAAAGGACAAAAAGTAGCAGAAAAAAGAGCAGACAGAGACTCTTCTGAAGGAGCTGTTGTTTCAAAAATAAATACAGATAACACAAGAGGTATTGTTGTATCTCTCAACTGTGAGACAGATTTTGTTTCTAAAAATGAGTCCTATGTTGCTATGGCTAACCAGCTTGCAGAAATTGCGTTAAACGCAAACTCAAAAGAAGAGTTACTTGCTGCAGACTTTGGAGGGATGACCGTTGCAGAAAAATTAGTTGAGCAAACGGGTGTTATTGGTGAGAAAATAGAAATAGGTGGTTTTGAAGTTCTAGAAGCACCTTTTGTAGGATCATATGTGCACGGTAACAAGATTGGAGCTTTAGTAGGGTTAAATGCAAGTTCAGATACTGCTGCAGAGATAGCAAAGAGTGTATCTATGCAGGTAGCTTCTATGGGAGCTTCTACGCTTTCTTACAAAGATTTTGATGCAGATTTTGTAGCATCAGAAACAGAAGCACGTATCGCGGCTATAGAAAAAGAGAATATAGAATTAGGTCGTTTAGGGAAAACCTTAAAGAACGTACCTCAATATATATCTATGACTCAGCTTACTCCAGATGTTCTTGCAAAGGCAGAAGATGCTATTAAAGAGCAATTAAAATCTGAAGGGAAGCCTGAGCAAATCTGGGATAAAATCGTGCCTGGAAAATTAGAACGCTTTGTTTCTGATAATACTACATTAGATCACGAAAAATGTCTTCTTGACCAGCGTTTTATTATGGATGAAGCAATGAACGTTGCTGAGTATGTATCTAGTAAAGGAGATGCTGCAGTAGTTTCATTTAAAAGAGTATCCTTAAGTTAAGGCTTGGTTCTTTATGATAAAAATAAAAATGCCGCTCAATGAGCGGCATTTTTATTTTATACTAAATCTCTTAATGTCTTAATCATCTCTAGATATGTTCAGATTCCCTATCTCCCCAGCAGTAAACGGCCCATCTGCAAATGGCAAGCCTACATAAGTACTAATATTCACGCTTTCTGGCATATCCATTGCTTCATATGTATTTCCGGCAGCAGTACCGGCATCAATTGGTCTCAAAACAAATGTTGCTTCATCAATTAGTTCATTACCATCAATAACATCAAAAGAACTTACACCCACAAACCAATCTGGGCTCGGATTCAGTTTAGCTAGAAATGTAATACGAGATCTTGTAGGCGTTATAGTAACATCAATTGAAGCAGACGCAACCGGTCCAATAGCTGGAATTGTAGTAATACTAAATGAGCCCTCGTTTTCCATACCTGCCTCTTGATTTAAAAATGATGCTAGTCCATCTACATCTCCATCCTCTGCATATGCCTGTAATCCTTCTGTAGCCAATTGACCCATTTCAAAGACTGAAATTTCCGGACCATGCGTAATAACTAAAACAGTACCAAAAGTAGGATTATCCGGATAATCTACAGGATACATATCTTCTGAAAAAGTAGATTCAAAATCCAAGGTATAGGACGCATTTGTATTTGCAAAAATATCAGTGCCACCACCTCCGCCTGATGGTGAACCATCATCATCACTACCGCAACTCGTAACTAAAAATACACTTAAAAAAAGTGTCTTAAAAATATTCTTCATAAGTCTATTTATTTAATAATTTGGTGTTAATTCAGCACTAAAGATAGTAAACTTGTAACATAGAAAGATAAATACCGATAATACTTTACTTCTAAAAATTTCAAAGCCCATCATTATTTTCATTCTTAAAACTTAAAAGCTCAAGATGTATTTCATAAAACTAATCCTAATAATCATTTATATTTGCAACATCTTATAACATCTATGAAGTACAAAAGAATTTTACTCAAATTATCTGGAGAAGCCCTGATGGGAAATAGACAATACGGCATTGACCCAGATCGCCTTTCTGAATATGCAGCCGATATTAAAACAGTAACTGACCTTGGAGTGCAAGTAGCTATAGTTATTGGTGGTGGTAACATTTTTAGAGGTGTTGCTGGAGCTAGTAAAGGAATGGATCGAGTACAAAGTGATCACATGGGAATGCTCGCTACAGTTATTAATGGGCTTGCACTGCAAGATGCTCTAGAAGACTCTGATATTCCTACACGATTACAAACAGCAATTAAAATAAACGAAGTAGCAGAACCTTTTATTAGAAGGAAAGCCATGAGCCATTTACAGAAAGGCCGGGTAGTAATTTTTGGAGGAGGAACAGGAAATCCATATTTCACGACAGACTCTGCCGCTGTGCTTCGTGCCATTGAAATTGAAGCAGACGTTATTCTTAAAGGAACACGCGTAGACGGGATATATACCGCAGATCCAGAGAAAAATAGCGACGCTGTAAAATATGATGCCATTAGTTTTGATGATGTACTCCGCAAAGGACTAAAAGTGATGGATACCACTGCCTTTACCCTAAGTCAAGAAAATGAATTACCAATAATCGTTTTTGATATGAATAAACAGGGAAATCTATTAAAAGTAGTCTCTGGAGAAAAAATAGGAACCACAGTTAATTTATAAAATGGCTTAGTTTTTGTAAACTGCCTTAATAATAAATAGAAATACAATGGAAGAAATTGAATTTATATTAGACGCAACAAAAGAATCAATGGGTAATGCATTAACCCATCTACAAAAACGTCTGTTAACCATTAGAGCAGGAAAGGCTAGTCCTACCATGCTACAAGGAGTAATGGTGGATTATTACGGAAGTCCCACCCCACTTAGTCAAGTAGCCAATGTAAATACCCCTGATGGTAGAACAATCTCTATCCAAGCTTGGGAAAAGGCTTTAATTCCAGAAATTGAAAAGGCTATTATGAACGCTAATTTAGGTTTTAACCCCATGAATAATGGAGAAAGTGTAATCATAAACGTACCGCCATTAACAGAAGAGCGAAGAAAAGACCTTGTAAAACAAGCGCGCTCAGAATCAGAAGAAGCTCGTATCGGAGTGCGCAATGATCGTAAGAGTGCAAACAATGATTTTAAAAAGCTGGACGATGCCTCTGAAGATCAAATTAAAAATGCAGAGATTGATGTTCAAAACTTAACAGATACTCACATTAAAAAAGTAGATGAAATTCTTGCTGCAAAAGAAAAAGAAATAATGACCGTTTAATATGTAAACGCGTTAAACAAATACAAAAGCGACTTTTTAAGGTCGCTTTTTTTTATACATTTGAACGATTTCAACTCAATTATGCTTCGTCACCTACTTCTATTTTTCTTTTTATCACCTTTACTCGCATTAGCACAGGAAACTCAAAGCGATGATACGGCTCGCGAAATCATAAAAAAAGCAATTAGTAATACAGAAAAGAATGACCCCCAACGCGTTTTAGGTAGTTATAGTTACACCTCATATGAGAAAACCATTATTACTGATAGCATTGACACAAGTGCTCACTCCTACCTAAGTGAAAAAGTAAGTATTGCAGATTTTTCAAAAAGCAAAGGTTTTACAGAGCGTGTTCAAGGGTTTAACCTCGCTGGTTTTACAGAAGTGCAATATCAAGTTCTAGCGGTCAATTTACAATCGCGCTCTTTTTACGATTCGGATTTTGTGATTTTCAATACCCGCTATGCTGGAATTCTTTCCAATCGCGGAATGAACAATTACAACTATGCAACTTTAAGTAGCGATGACAACAGTATTCGTATCGCCTTTAGCCCTAAACGACCTAAAGCTATTCCTGGCTTAACAGGTTATATGGACCTAGATGCCACAACGCTAGCCATCACCTACGTAGAAGTTGCCATTCAGGATAAAATAGATCTACAACTTACACAAACCTATACCTACGAAGAAGAAATGCAACTCTATTTTCCTGAAAATAGAACGCTTATTCTTGATAAAGGAGCAAGTGATCGCAATTTCTCATTCTTTGGCGGTAAGCTATCTATTGGCAGATTGCAATCGAGTGATATGGATCAAGTACAGGATAAAAAGTATTTAGTCTCTGTAACGCAAAACAGCTCTTTTTCGCTTAAAGCGAAAGATGAAAAATACCAACCTTTTGCTATAATTGTTGAGGATGACGCGATTAAACAGCCTCCATCTTTCTGGAAGGAATACCGTATAGAAGCTCCTACTAAAAAAGATGAACGCAGTTTTAACGCTATAGAAAATATTGTCAAAGCAGAAAATATTGAACGTAGATTAGGAACAATAAACAACTTTAGTATTGGGTATTACAGTGTCAATTTTTTTGATTTTGACCTTACCTACCCTGTAAAATTCAACAACTTTGAAGGCTTAAGATTAGGATTAGGTGGGGTAACTAATGCCGGTTTTTCTGAACGTTTTAGACTAGAAGGATATGCGGCTTATGGCTTTAAAGATCAAGAATTCAAATATGGAATAGGCGGTGGATATCTCGTTAATCCTGATAAAAATTTCTGGATTAGCCTAACCTATAATAGTGATCTGGAAGAAGTAGGTAATTTTTCTTATCTCACAGATAGAAGGGTGTACTCCTTATTTGAACCACGCTTAGTAAACATAAATCTATTCTATAAGCATCAAACCACACGTACTAATTTTGAGTATCGCATTGCTCCTAAACTCCTGTCTGAACTTCAAGTAGCGTATAGACAGATTGAACAAACCACGCCCTATCGTTTTCTTATTGATGGTAATGAGATAAGTAATTACAATATTACAGAGGCTTCTCTAGGCGTGCGATGGAGTCCAGGAAGTAAGTTTATGAAAACTCCAGAGACAGTGAATGAAGTATACGATGGTTATCCAAAAATATCTGGACAACTCTCGCAAGCTTTTGATGGTTTAGGCGGAGACTTTAATTTTACTAAAATAGGACTTAAAGCATTCTACAGATTAGACAGACTTAACAAAAGCGCCACCGAAATCTTGGTAGAAGGGAATGCCGGTTTTGGAGATTTGCCTATCACTCACCTGTTTCACGCGTTCCCAAATGCCCCTACAAAAGAAACCATATTACAACGCTTCTCTGTGGCAGGCGTAAATAGTTTTGAGACTATGTTTTTTAGTGAATTCTTTTCTGACACCTTATTTACTGCACAACTTAAGCATCGCTTAAAGCCCTTTAATCTAGGGAGAAGATTTAAACCAGAAATGGTGCTTATAAGTAGGTTTGCTATAGGAGATATACGCAACCCACAAGATCATCTAGATATCACATTTAACTCATTAGATCAAGGATTTACAGAATCTGGTTTTGAAATCAATAAGCTTTTTTGGGGCTTTGGAACGAGTTTTACCTATCGCTATGGAGCCTATCACCTGCCTGTCTTTGAGGACAATATCGCCTTCAAGTTTACCTTTAACCTTAAGCTATAGATTAAGCTCAATTCTCTGTGGTTATTGAGTCCAAAAAGAATACCTTTGTGGGAGTAACAAGAGGTAATGGCTAAGTTTTTAAGTTCCGGATTTTGGGTGAGTGTAGCGAGCATAATCTTGCGTTACAGACTACTTATCCTCCTACTTGTTGCAGGGTTCACTATTTTTTTAGGCTATCAATGGCAACATATGCGCTTCACGTATACAGAAGCAAATCTATTGCCTGATGATCACGAAGTCAATATAGAGTACAACACTTTTCTTGATAAATTTGGCGAAGAAGGAAACCTAATCGTTTTGGGAATTAAAAACGATAGCCTTTTTACCCCCCAAGTTTTAAATAAATGGAATGCTCTAAACGCAGCAATCAATGCATTCGAAGAGGTTTCCCTATCCATTTCTTTACAGGATTTAAAACTGCTTGACAAACAAGAAAACCCTGCCCGTTTTGACTTGAAACCATTTATGGCAGATAGCATTACTAGTCCCAAACAGGCCAGTAATTATAAGAAACAGCTATTTAACGACTTGCCTTTTTATGAAAATTTAATTTATAATAAGGAAACGGGAACGGTACGATCTGCCATTTATTTGGAGAAAAGCATAGTAAATACTCCAGTGCGTAGAGACTTTATTATAAATGATCTCGTACCTCTTCTAGAGCAATTTGAAGCAGAGACTCAGCTTAAAGTTCGGACGAGTGGAATGCCCTATATACGAACCCTAAATTCTCAAAATATTATTGATGAGATACAGTGGTTTGTAGGTGCTGCCCTACTTGTGACTTCTATTATCTTTTTTCTTTTCTTTAAGTCCTACAGAGCCACTTTTATCGCAATGATAACTGTAATCATTGGAGTCATGTGGGCCTTTGGGTTTTTAGGATTACTAGGTTATGAAATTACCGTACTTACGGCACTTATCCCCCCGCTCATCATTGTGATAGGAATACCTAATTGCATTTTCTTGATTAATAAATACCAACAGGAATACAAAAATCACGGAAATAAAACCAAGGCTTTGCAACGTGTCATTTCTAAAATAGGAAATGCCACCTTGATGACTAATGTAACTACAGCCTCTGGCTTTGCCACATTTATCCTTACTGAGAGCTCTTTATTAAAAGAATTTGGGGTAGTGGCAAGTATTAA
>JALZVV010000214.1 GCA_023299935.1 Dokdonia sp. | reverse complement strand
TAGAAATCCCCCTACTCATACTCGTATTAAAATGGGGGGTAGATTTTGTCCTTATAGCGCGCACTGCACAGTTTGCTAATCGAAAACAGTTCCTAAAATGGTACCCACTCGTGATGCTATATTACCCATTTATAAATACCTACATCGTCTTGAAGTCTTTATTCTCTTCGTATGAATGGAAAGGGAGGCAGTTTTCAAAATAGATTTTGGTATATTTAGACTCCAAATCACATTTTATGAAACGTCTATATCTACTTGGCTTTTTATTACTTTTTACTTTTTGCCTGCAAGCACAAACGAATTCCTATACGGTAGATGGTAAAACCTATGAACTCCAAACCGATGTTGATGGCGCGCTAACTTTACTATGGAATACTATCGAGCAACAATACCGCTATTTTATTAAAAAAGACGATGCCATTGTTGAGCTCACTAATGAAAAAGTAGCCGATAAATACACAGATAGTTATAAAGAGCAACTTAAAAATCTTACTGCAGATTCTCCCGTAAATACTGCTAAAATCAAGCTTACTTTAGCCAGTTTGCGCAAGTTAGTAAACACTTACAATACGCAAGTAGACCCGAGCTATACGACAAATAGCACAGTGGTTATCCCTGAGTTTAGACTCGGTGGTTTTCTGGGAATTACCAATAGTATTTTTACCAATAATTTTGAGAATGCAACAAATACGCAATTAGGTGTAGACTTTGAAATATTAGATAAAACAGCTTTGCCTAGGCATTCTATTTTAATGCAATACAAGCAGACTTTATCTAGTGATGACTTTGATTTTAGCTCGTCGCAATTTTCGATTAATTATAGATTTAAGTTTATAAAATCTGATGCCATTGATGTTTTTCTCAATACCAAACTAGCGACTTTGACTTTTTCTTCTCGTGGGGCATTTGAAACCATTGAAGCGGGAGAAACTGTACTCAATTCTTCAGATAGTGGCACTAATTTTCAAGGACCTATCCTTTTTGGTTTAGGGGCAGATATTGCTTTAGGCAAAGGTTATTTAACGCTTAATTATCTAGATGTTTATTCGTTCTTTCTAGATGATAATGGAGCGTTTCCTGTAGACTTTAGTATAGGCTATAAGTTTACGCTTTAATCTACTTTAAGTACTACCGGGATTTTAAATTTTGCTTTTACAGGCAGGTCGCGTTTTGTAGCAGGTCTGGCTTCTGGCAGCTGTAATACTGCATCTTGAATCCAAGCTTCTAGTAAGGGTATTTCTTGTTTAATAGGTTTTGAAATATGCAATGAATCTAGACAAAAAGCTCCCTTCTCATTAATCACAAAATCTATCCAAACCGTATCGTTTATAGCTTGAGTGACGACCATCTCATTTGTAGCTAACTCATTTACTAAGGTTTGTTGGATGATGTTTTCAAAACAGCGTTTGTGATTGAGCCTGTCTTGGGTCGTATCGCAGCTTTTAAAAGAAGGATATTCGCCTACCTCATTAAGCGATACTGCTTCCCATTTTTGATGCAAGATTTCTTGGGTAGATATTTTTGTTGTCTCCCAAGAAGTACAGGAAGACAATGCCAGAAAAAGAACTAACAAACTACATCTAAAGCTCATAAATAACACCAAATATTATGGTGAAGATACTTTAATTTGTATGCTATACCAAGCCTGTGCTAGTTTCCATCTTTCTCCATAAAGATTTCTCTGTTTAGGATTTTCAAACGGTCTTGAGATAGTTTTACTTGATACAAATATTTTGGATTACTTTTAAATTTAGAAATAAACTGCTCGTACAATCGTACCACAGCCTTTTTGTCCTTATAAAAATTATCTGCACATATCGCTAGATTATGATAAGCATTGCCCGCATCAGGATTTTCTTTAATCGCTTTTTGGAATTGCTCAATAGCTTCTGGCCATTGTTTATGTATCCTATAGGTAGCTCCCAATGTCATATACACATCATCAAGTGGTAAGTCCTTAAAATAAAGTGCCTTCTCCCCAGCCTCAATAGCCTTTTCTTCCTCCTTCATAAAATTATACAGTTTGGCAAGAATATGGTACGTGCCATAATGTTCATCATCATACTCTAACAAGATAAGGTACTGCTCAATAGCAAGTTCATACAGTCGTTCCTGATAATAACTGTAACCCAATTTCTCATGGATAAATGCCGATTTCTGGCCTAATGCTAATAGTTTTTCAAAATTATCTGCCGCTTCAGTATAGTACCCTCGATTATAAAAATTTTGTGCGAGTAGGTTTATGATTTCAATGTTCTCGGGATCTTGCCTTAAGGCCGTTGCACACAATTGCTCAACTTCAGGATAATTTCTATGTTGTAAATGATGTAATGCCAATTGACCTATGGCTTTAAGATGTGTGGAGTCTAGGGATACCGCTTTCGCGAAAGCACCCACATATTCCCGCACAAGTAGTTCTGGTGTTCTTATCGTGTCTGGGCGTATGGCCTTTAAGACTCTACCGCGTTGATAATGGTATTCTGGATTGTCCGGATACCGAAGGCTTAAGTCTTGAAAAACAGTATCTGCCTCCTTAAATTTGAGACGTGTCATCAATAATTTACCATACTCCAATGCAGCGATAACTTGATTATTATCTAGTTCTAGAGTTTGCTTATACGCTTTTAAGGCAAGCGCTTTATTACCCAATGCCTTATAGGCTCTGGCAATCTGTAATACGTTTGCAGCATTTTCTGGAAGCTCTTGATAGGTACCTAAGGCTTTTGAATAATTTCCCGCGGCATACAAACTATCTGCAATGCTCAAAGCCGGAGACTGTGCTCCGGCTTTACATAGTATTAGTAAACTTATTCCTAATAAGAGGTTTTTCATAGGCTGTTACTCTTGGATTTTAAACGTAATAGGAAGGCTGTATAGCACGGCAACTGGCTCTCCTTTTTGTTCACCAGGCTGCATATTAGGTAGGAGTTGCATCACACGCAGAGCCTCCTCTTCTAAATCCGGATGTTGTGCTCTTGCTCGAATATTGGTCAGATACCCGCTATTATTAATTTTAAAAGATACAAAAATACGACTCACACTTTCCAGGTCTAGATTATTTCCAACAGCATGATTAAAATTTTCTGCAACGTGTTTCCTTACTTTTTGTGTCATACACTCCTTTAGTTCTGCATTAGAACCTGAACAACCTGGAAACGTAGGTACTTTTTCTACCACAGCAAAAGGAATGTTTTCCAAATCTGTAAGCGGCACTTCTTCCACGACTTCAACTTCTTCCACAACCGTTACATCTTTATTAGAATATAATTCTGTAAGGGTAAGATTCATAGACTCCATAAGCTGTTTTAATCTGTTTGTATAGTTTACAAAAAACATCTCGGCAGTATCTTTAAAACTGTCATTTCCCACCTTAAGATCTTTAAACCCCTCTTCCTTTTTTGCTATATCAACAAACCTAAATTCCTCTTTACTTAAAAGACGTAGATCTCTCACTCCGATAGATAAAACTTGATTATTTGGAAAATCCATCAAGAGAATAATAAGGTTTTTCTCGGAAGCGCCTTTTTGAGTTATCGATGTGTTATCTACAGCATCTATTTCTTTAGTAGTTACTGATTCGTCAGTGTTTTCAGAACAGGCCACATAAAAAAGCATACTACAGATAACAGGGATTACTAATACATACTTAAGTCTGGCTAAGTTCTTGGATTTTGATTTTTGTAACATAATGATTCGTTTTTTGATTAATGAATGATTGAAAAAGGTATTGATGAATGTGATATTCTCTGTCTGGAAAATTTGTTCCAGTAGGTTTTGATAATAACTAGGCTTATCTGATTGCGCTACTACTTGTGCATCTGCCCTATATTCTTGTAGTGTTTTCATATTCCTTTGATAGACATATACTAGTGGATTAAACCAACATACAATGCGCTGCAATTCAAAAAAGAGCATATCTAAAGAGTGTTTTTCTCGCACATGAATGCTTTCGTGCATCAAGATACTTTCTCGTTGTTTCTCGCTTAG
>JALZVV010000213.1 GCA_023299935.1 Dokdonia sp. | reverse complement strand
TACTCATTGGTTGTAAATTCTTTTCTATAAATCTCTTGGTAATTAGCATCAAGAATAAGCAGTTGCACTTGTTCTCCAGCGGCCACTTGAGCCACTTTATGTATCTCTTGCAGCAAGATGCCTTTAAAATACAAGGGCTGCCCAGGACGATAAATCCCGCGATCTAAGAAAAGCTGGGCTTTTGCCCGATTGTCTTGAGCACTGTTATTATCATAATATTGATATAGATTATCATTAAAAGACAACGTATCCTTATTGCTAACCGCAGTAACTACTATTTTTCCATTTCTATTCTTACGGCTTTGCGGGAGTTTTTTTATTTCATACTCTCCCAAAGTGCTGGTCTCGCCTTGGGTATTGTATGCTGCAATACTTCCTTTTGAGCTCACTGGCACATTAACCATAGGCTGCCCAGTACTACGATCATAAAATTGATAGACTATTTTCTTGTCGTAATCGGTTTTTTTATACCCAAAATCAGAAACCTCAACTTGAGCATGCGCGTAGCTTTTTGTTTGCTCCAGTTGTCCATTATCTGCAAAAATGATATAATGGCCAGCAGCTAATGGAGGTAAAGCATATTCTACGGTATGAAAATTTGCATCTCGCGCCTCTGGAAGTGCACACACCTCTGTAGTAACAATCTTAGAAGTATCACCATTAAAAATGATTTCCTTTACCGAATCTGGTAATCTGTAATTATTTTGTAATGCCTGGCTTGCCGTTAGTTTTACAATCTTAATGATAAGAGAATCTACATTGCGATACTGTACCCAGATCCTATTTGCTTGCCCTGGTAAGTTGTGTTTTTTAGTATTTATACTCAAAGACATTAACCCAATCTCCTTAAGTAAGCGCTCAGCTCGCGCAGCGGCTTCACTATTAGGCGTAATCTCAATAATAGCCTCGCAAATATCTTTTGCCTTGCCATAAAACTCTAGGCTTACAGGATCTTGATCTTTAGAAAAGCTTTTTGGCGCTTGATCTACATAATAGGCAGCGAGATAGTATTGCAGCAATGGATCTGCATTTTTGTTTTTTTGTTTTCGCGCAAGCAAAAGTAAGCCCTCTTCATACAGCTTTGTGCCTTTATCTCCTTTAAACTGTGCTCTGGCAAATTGCAAGCGTTCTAATTGGGCATAGATATATGCCGTTTGATCACTATCATTTTTATGTTGTTCTTCAATATCCTGAAGTAATTTTACAGCATTAAAAGAAGAAAAAACGCTGTCTTTAGTATGTATATCCCAAGCTCTAAAGTCCTCTGAATCTTTAAAAATGATTGGATTATCAATTTCAAAAAGAGTCTCTGGACGTGCAATGTTATATTTAGGACTCTTATAAAAACCCATCGCTTCTTGAGCAATGATATCGTATAGCGTAGGCTTATAAGCTCGCATCACAATAGAAGGGCTTAATAACTCTTGCACTTGAGTGACCGGAGTTGCCAGTAACTGCTTTTTATTTTTTAATGCCTCTTCATAAGCCGCCGTAATTTCAAGTACCAGCTCATTAGGCGTCCAAGTGGTTAGATCATCTGTTTTTGTATCTCCTGTAGAACGCGAATTGTTACGATATTCATTTTCTCTAAAATAGTCATTGAGCAAACCCGCCTTATAAGTATATAATACAGCTTTATGTAACGTATTTGCAGATTGAATTGCCGTGTTTATTTCTTGAACAATAGTGTTCTCTGCATCTTCGGTAGTGATTTTTAAAAATTTCCATCTAAAAATAGATGCTTTTATATAATCTGTTCCCGGTTTATCTATACTTGCCACTCTAATTTCATTTACAAGCTTCAGGGCTGACTGTGCTTGCCCCTTAAGTTCAAGACGCTCAACTTCCTCCCATTTCTGGTTAAATTGAGATTGTTGTGCAAAAGAAGATAGGCTCATAAAAAGGCATAAAAAAATAAGGATAGCTCTCATAAAATGAATTTGGATCCAAAGTAAAGATAACAAGAGTTATGCCACAGCAAAAATTAGTGAATGCCCCAGATGGATTAGGGAAACGCACACTATACCTAATAGAGGTACAATACTAGAAAAAGAAACCGAAACTACCTGTGACTCCAAAACGTCTAGCGTCTGGGAGATCATTGTAGTTTCCTCTAAAATTAAAATCTATTCTAAATACATTAAAGATATTACCTACTCCAAAACTGTACTCATAATAAGGCTCTAAACTAGGCGCTATTAAGTCTGGAGTAATCGCAGTTATGGTTTCTCCTTCCTCAAAAAGGAGATCTTCAAAAGCAGGTCTATTTAAATCAATATTACTCTGGGAGATATTACCAATCACTCCTCGTATAGCGACAATTTCTCTAAGATTTAATTTTTTCAGAAAAGGAATACGCGAAAAAATACGCCCACCAAAGTTATGCTCCAGTTGCACAGAAGCATATTCATCTGTTACAAACTCATAAAAATTAAGCTGACTATAGGTGTTAAAAATGGAAAAGAAGGACTGATTACCTGGCACAGGGCTCAACAATGACAAAGGCACATCTCCAAAAGTCTTGCCTACTTCTGTAGACACATTAAGCTGTCCAAAACCACCAATACGAATGCCTTTTTTAAAGGAGAACTGTAAACGCTCATAATCAAAATCACTATTTAAAGTTCCTTCTAAACCTCTAGTATAACTAGCAAAAAAAGAAGGGAACCACTCATTTACTGTCCTGCGCTCTACCCCAAAACCAGATGTCTTTTTACCAGGTTCCCATATAGCAGATAATACAACTTCTGCTTGTGTTAAGTCACCTGTAGTAGTGGTTTGTGTCTCATCTGTAAAATAGTCCAAATTAAAGGTAGGTGATGCACTGGATAAGGATCGCAAAGACAAATCTGTACGTACTATAAAGTTACGAAGGGGTTCAATCTCAAAAGCAAAATTTGCCAATTGGATTGATGTCAATCTATCATTTGCTGCCGTATTTACTAATGATGATGATGCTAAATTCCTTCCCAAAACATCCCTAGACGTAGTAAGGCTAGCTCCTATTTGCTCGACATCTTGCCGGTACCCCCCAGAAATAATTAATCTGCTCTTTTTATCTATTAGCCATTTTCCAGACAACCCAAATTTGAATTTCTGATCTCTAAATCCATAAGCTCCAAAACCTTCAAAACGGGCAAGGTCATTTTGACCAAAATAAGTCCTCCCTCCAGCTCTTAAGCGCAATCCTTCTACTTCATTAAAACCAAAAGTGGAGAATATAGGTCCATAATCAAGATTCAAATCTGGAAATTCATAATAGCCGGAAGCTAATACAGAACCTAGGTTGTAAAGGTTTCTAAATTTCTTTACTGTTTTAAGAGTATCCAGCATTTTATAGACCCCTTGCTCGTCTTTGTTAAGACCTTCTAATCTATTTTTGTCCCAGAAACTATCATCCCTATTATAGACATCTTTATCATAATTATAAACCTCTTTATCATAGAACTCTTTATCTAGAGGTTCGTCAAACTGATAATTATCATACAAGGTTGTTCGTTTTCCATAGAGTCCTCGAGAGGCTTCTTTTTTATTAAATGCAAAATCCGACAAAAAGTAATCTCTTTCTAACAAGAAGGTTGAGTCATTCTGAATCTCAAATTCCTGCTCCATATAAATCTCCTTCACCCAGTTAATATTAGCACTTTTAGAAAGTTGCATATTAATTTTCTTGATGGCAAAAGTGGTATCGTTAACCCAAAAATCTCCTTTAAAGGTTAACTCATTGGTACGGCGTGGGTAGTATATTATATTATAACACCACTTATTATCTATAAAGGTACTGTCTGCAAGCACGTAGTTATAGGTTTGAATACCCGTGCGAGAGATTGGACTGGTAAAGCTTTTATCAAAGAACTGCAAATAGTTATCGTAAATGTTGTATTGATTGTATAGATCTTTAATAAAACCTATTACGGTCTGGTTTTCACTAAAGCCACTGTTCTTATTTCCTTCCAGAACTTCTTTCTCCTTCTTAATAAGATTGTCGCCATAGACTTTAGAAAAAGCCTCGTTTATAAAAATAGGCAAGTAGGTTTTACCTGTAACACGAGAAGTATCTGTTTGCTCAAAAATAAACTCCATACCCCTAAAAAGCTTGCTATTGATAAGCGCACTATCAATAGTATTTAAATCAAATTCTAGTTTTTCGTACTTATCATATGCATACTGATCGTACTGTCGTAAACCGTTTTCTTTTTTATTAAGCCATATTTTTCGAAGTATCGCTATGGCAGGGTTTTCTTCTTCTTTTTTTGAGGTTTTCCCAGTAAAAATAAAAACCTCATCTAAGGCCTCATCATCCGAAGACAATGTAATTACAAGCTCATAATTTACTTTTTGCGGCAATGCCAGAAGTTGATCTTTAAACCCAACAAACGACACATTAATTTCTTCCCAAGTAGACTCTGACTCTATATAAAAACGCCCATTTTCATTAGTAATCGTTCCTTCATTGGAACCCACAAAAACAATATTGGCAAAAGGCACAGGCTCCCCTTGCTCATCAAAGACCTCTCCACTCACTTTTGTTTGAGCAAATACTAGAGTAGATATTAGGCTAATAAAAACTAGGGCAAGTTTTTTTATCATAGTTGTAAATTAATACACCCTGCTCTATCAAAAGCAGGGTGTAAATATAAGATGCTTTCGCGAAAACGTTATTTGTACATTACCTTTTTAACAGCTTTAATCACATCACCGCTATTAGGCAACCATTCTTCTAGAAGAACTGGCGAGTACGGTGCAGGAGTATCTGCTGTATTAATCTTTATTATTGGAGCATCGAGGTAATCAAAGACTTGCTCCTGAACTTGGTACGTAATTTCGGTCGCAACATTACCAAAAGGCCAAGCTTCTTCTAAAATTACTAATCTATTGGTTTTCTTTACAGAGTCCATAATAGTCTTATGATCCATAGGACGTACTGTTCTAAGATCTATAATTTCACAGGAGATTCCATCCTTTTCAAGCTCATCTGCAGCTTTATAGGCCTCTTTAATTATTTTACCGAAAGAAACAATCGTTACATCTGTCCCTTCTCGCTTTATATCTGCTACTCCTATAGGTAATACGTACTCTCCATCAGGCACTTCTCCTTTATCACCATACATCTGCTCCGATTCCATAAAAATTACAGGGTCGTTATCTCGTATCGCTGCTTTTAATAGTCCTTTTGCATCATAAGGATTAGATGGAACAATTACCTTAAGTCCTGGGGTATTTGCAAACCAATTCTCAAAAGCTTGCGAGTGCGTAGCTCCTAATTGCCCAGCAGAAGCTGTTGGTCCTCTAAAAACTATAGGACAAGGAAACTGTCCACCAGACATTTGTCTGATTTTTGCCGCATTATTTATTATTTGATCAATTCCTACTAAAGAGAAATTAAAAGTCATATACTCTACAATGGGACGACAACCTGTCATCGTACTCCCTACTCCTATACCTCCAAAACCAAGTTCTGCAATAGGTGTGTCAATAACACGATCAGCACCAAACTCATCTAACATTCCTTTAGACGCTTTATAGGCTCCGTTATATTCTGCAACTTCCTCACCCATTAAATAAACAGATGCATCACGACGCATTTCTTCACTCATTGCCTCACAAACGGCTTCTCTAAATTGAATTGTTCTCATAGTTCAAGACCGCAAAAGGTGGTCATCTTATTTGTGGTGTAAGGTTTATCTTCCTTTAGACACCTAGTGGTTAACAATTGCTCTTTGTTGAGCAATACAAAAATAAGCAATTAGACGGGCTCCAAAAATTGAATTTTTATAAAATTTTATTATGCGCGCATAGTATTTTTAGCTTTTATTGATTATTTTTGTAGCGAAAACGAAATAGTACAGAACTTGGCGTATTTTTGTCAACTCAAGATTCTTACCAAAAAAGATATAATTATGAAAATACTCGTGTGTATAAGTCACGTACCAGACACGACTTCCAAGATTAATTTTACTGATAATGATACCGTCTTTGATACTAATGGTGTACAGTTTGTAATCAATCCTAATGACGAATTTGGTTTAACCCGTGCGATGTGGTTTAAAGAAAAACAAGGGGCTACTGTAGATGTGATTAATGTAGGAGGTGCAGAGACAGAACCAACCTTACGTAAAGCATTAGCTATTGGAGCAGACACTGCTATTCGTGTAAATACAGAAGCAAAAGATGGTTTCCAAGTAGCAAAAGAACTCGCAGCCGTAGCAAAAAATGGAAACTATGACCTTGTTATAGCTGGTCGCGAATCCATAGATTACAATGGCGGCATGGTACCAGGAATGCTTGCTGGATTAACTGGAGCAAACTTTGTGAATACGTGTATTAATCTAGAAGTAGACGGCAGCTCTGCAACCGCTACCCGTGAGATTGATGGAGGAAAAGAAACTGTTAGCACAAGCCTACCCTTAATTATAGGTGGCCAGAAAGGTCTTGTAGAAGAAAGTGATTTACGTATTCCTAATATGAGAGGAATTATGATGGCTCGTAAGAAACCCCTCAATGTGGTTGAACCTGTAGGCGCAGGAGCAGACACTACAGCTGTTTCTTTTGAAAAGCCCGCTCCTAAAGGAGCCGTAAAGCTTGTAGATAATGTAGATGAGCTTATTAACCTATTGCATAACGAGGCAAAAGCCATTTAAAACGTAAAGAATATGTCAGTATTAGTATATACAGAATCAGAAAATGGCACCTTCAAAAAAACTGCTTTAGAAGTAGCCTCTTATGCAAAAGGAATTGCAGATATGATGGGCACTTCGGTAACAGCAGTTGCAGTCAATGCAAATGACACGGCAGCTCTAGGGAGTTACGGAGTAGATAAAGTCTTAAACATATCTAATGATAAATTAAATAGTTTTAATGCGTCCGCTTTCGCAAAAGCGCTAGCACAAGCAGCACAAGCAGAAGGCGCAAAAGTAGTCGTACTAAGTCAAAGTGCAGATGCAAAATACCTCGCAGGATTATTGTCTGTGCAGTTAGAAGCAGGATATGCTTCTAATGTAGTTGCACTTCCTGAAAGCGCGACACCCTTTAAAGTAAAGCGAACTGCTTTTACAAACAAAGCTTTCAATCTCACCGAAATTAGCACAGATGTAAAAATCGTAGGCTTAGGTAAAAACGCATATGGTCTTAAAGAAGCTTCGGGAGCAGCAGCAACCGAATCTTTTGAGCCAAGCTTAGATGATGGAGATTATGGAGTTCAAGTACAATCAATAGACAAAGCAACAGATAAAGTATCTATTGCAGATGCAGAGATTGTGGTTTCTGCTGGTCGTGGTCTTAAAGGACCAGAAAATTGGGGTATGATTGAAGAGATGGCAGATATTTTAGGAGCAGCAACCGCTTGTTCTAAGCCAGTATCCGATTTAGGATGGAGACCTCATGGAGAGCACGTAGGACAAACAGGGAAGCCTGTAGCCTCTAGCCTTTACATAGCTATTGGTATATCTGGAGCGATACAGCACCTTGCAGGAATCAACTCTTCTAAAGTAAAAGTGGTCATCAATAACGATCCAGAGGCACCTTTCTTTAAAGCCGCAGATTACGGTATTGTGGGAGACGCTTTTGAGGTGGTACCTCAACTTAATGAAAAGCTAAAAGCCTTTATGGCAGCAAACCAATAAGTCTTAGTATAAAAATTGTATAAATAAAGACGATTCTCGAGAATCGTCTTTATTTTTTTAAACTTCTTAACTAGTTTTAGATTTCCTATTTTTGCTGCTATGAGCTTAGTGCGTTTAAATATTAAAGGAATCTCTTACAGTCAAACTCAAAACGGTGCCTATGCACTTATTTTGAGTGAAGTAGATGGAGAGCGTAAATTACCTATTGTTATTGGAGCGTTTGAAGCGCAGTCTATTGCTATTGCTTTAGAAAAAGAAATACGACCGCCTCGCCCCTTAACTCATGACCTTTTTAAGAATTTTTCTGACCGTTTTGATATTGTTATCAAACAGGTGATTATCCATAAACTTGTAGATGGTGTATTTTATTCAAGTATCATCTGTGAACGCGATAAGATAGAGGAGATTATTGATGCCCGCACGAGTGATGCAATCTCTTTAGCCTTGCGTTTTCAAGCCCCTATTTTTACCTATAAAAACATTCTAGATAAAGCAGGGATACATCTTAAAGGCAATACAGATCCCGATAAATTTACGGCAGATGATGAAGTCCTTATGGATGAAATCCTTCTTGAAGATGATATTAGTGACAGTAATGATTTAAGCAACCAATCCTTACAAGAATTACATACACAGCTGGAACAGGCCGTGAATAATGAACATTATGAAATCGCTGCACGATTAAGAGATGAAATCTCTAAACGCAATTAACTACCATACTTTATGCAGAAAGTACTATTTGTTTTCTTTTTTGCATTTCCTCTAACTAGTTTTGCATCAGAAATTCTACCCACAACAATGGGTGTAATTCCATCTCAAGGTTTTTCGTTTACCAGTTTATGGCGCGGTATTTTAGGCATGATTAGCCTTATAGGTATTGCATACGTGTTGAGTAGTAATAAGAAAGCGATACAATGGAAAACCGTAGGTATTGGCCTTACGTTACAACTTATTATTGCCATTGGGGTACTGAAAGTTCCTTTTGTAGAAAAAATATTCGATTTTATAGGCAGTATTTTTGTCAAGACACTTGAATTTACACTTGCTGGAAGTGATTTTCTATTCAAGGGATTAGTGAGTGACACATCTACCTTTGGATATATATTTGCCTTCCAAGTACTCCCTACGATTATATTTTTCTCTGCACTTACTTCAGTACTTTACTATTTTGGGGTTATCCAGAAAGTAGTAAAAGTTTTCGGATGGGTGTTAACGAAAACCTTGGGCATTTCTGGTGCCGAAAGCTTAAGCGTAGCGGGAAATGTCTTTTTAGGCCAGACAGAAGCTCCTTTGCTCATTAAGGCTTATTTAGAAAAAATGAATAAGTCAGAAATTCTTCTGGTTATGATAGGAGGTATGGCAACAGTTGCAGGTGCTGTACTTGCGGCATACATTGGATTTTTAGGAGGAGGCGACCCGGTGCAAGAACTCATTTTTGCAAAGCATTTATTAGCAGCATCCGTAATGGCAGCTCCTGGAGCAATTGTAATCTCTAAAATACTTTATCCCCAGACTGAAGAGATTAATAGTGATGTTACCGTTACATCAAAAAAAATTGGTGCTAATATTCTAGATGCGATAGCAAATGGAACCACAGAAGGTTTAAAACTTGCCATAAATGTGGGGGCGATGTTACTCGTATTTGTAGCATTTATTGCGATGCTTAACGGCATCCTAGGTTGGATAGGAGATATTACTTCACTTAATGACTGGATGGCCTCTAATACCGCCTATCCAGAATTTTCTTTAGAAGCTATTCTGGGTACCATATTTGCACCCTTAATGTGGCTTATAGGAGTAGCCAAAGAAGATATGATGATGATGGGACAACTCTTAGGAATAAAACTAGCCGCGAGCGAATTTGTAGGTTACATTCAACTTGCAGAGCTCAAAAACACTTCTAATGCTTTGCATTTAAATTATGAAAAATCCATAATAATGGCTACCTATATGCTTTGTGGATTTGCCAATTTTGCCTCTATTGGAATTCAAATTGGCGGCATTGGATCTCTGGCTCCTGGGCAGCGAACTCAACTTTCTAAATTTGGTATAAAAGCATTAATCGGTGGTTCTATCGCCTCACTTATTTCAGCCACTATAGCAGGAATGTTGCTTGGATAACGCACAAAATTTGCCTTCAAAAGCTTATGACTTGCTTTAATCCAAAAGTTTAACAATTAGTGATAGTATCAATGTAGGATACGTTTTCCTTATTTTATTGCAAGAAATACAACAATCTCCCGACGAAAGCTAAGGTCTGTTTGAAATTTATAATGTACCTTTTTGATGTTTAAAACAGTGTGTCAAAACACTATAATTGAAATTGCTATGAGAACGATCAATCTAGTTTGCAGTGTGTGTGCACTACTATTAATGGGTACTACAACTAATTTTGCGCAACAATCCAATGAATTTATTGAGCTTAAAGGGAAGGTAATTGACGCTGAAACTAATGAAAAAATAGTTCAGGCAACTATCACCCTTGCTGGCACAAATCTTAGCACGGTTTCTAATTTGGAAGGGAAGTTTTCTCTCAAAATACCTGAATCCAAAAAACAGGAGCAACTCATTATAGAAGCTATAGGCTTTAAAAAACAATCCTTTACGCTACCTGATAATTTAGAAAAATTATTAAGAATAGAAATGGACACTAATGTTATCACATTAGATGCTGCAAACATAGTTGCCTATTCCGATCCTAAAGAACTCGTAAAACGTGTCTTTAAAAATCGAGAAAAAAATTACTTGAATAATCAAACCTTAATGACTGCCTTCTATAGAGAAACTATTAAAAAACGCTCTAAAAATGCCTCTTTAGCAGAGGCAGTGGTTAACATATACAAACAACCTTATGACAATAATCTTAAGGATAAGATAGAAATGATTAGATCACGTAAAAATACAGACTATTCCAGGCTGGATACGATAGCACTCAAACTACAAGGGGGGCCTTTTAGCACCTTATTTGTGGATGTTGTAAAATATCCCGAATATATTTTTACGCCTGCCACCCTAAATGCTTACAATTTTAATTTTGGCAATCTAACTGAAATAAATGGAGAAAACGTTTTCGTTGTGCAGTTTAAGCAACGTCCAGAAGTACTCACTCCACTCTATGAAGGAAATCTATATATAGCGGCTTCTTCTCTAGCATTAGTCAAAGCCACCTATTCATTAAAACTTGTGAATGTGAAGGAAGTCAACGAGATGTTTGTAAAAAGCAAGCCTGCTAGCGTAAAAATAAAACCCCGCAATATTTCTTACGAAGTAAATTATCGGGAAAAGAATGGGAGATGGCTCTATGGGTATAGCAAAGCAGATCTATCATTTGAAGTGAAGAAACAACGTAGATTATTTAAATCCATTTATACGCTCTCTTGTGAAATGGCTGTTACCGATTGGAAACTTTCCAACAGCTTAACTTCAGGTAATGAAGAACGCAAAATAGATCAATACATTATTATGGCTGATCAAAATATTGGTTTTGGCGACCCTGATTTCTGGGGAGAATACAACGTAATAGAACCAGAAAAATCCATAGAAAGTGCAATTAAAAAAATAAAGCGCAAACTGGACAAGGATGAAAAAAGTAGTACAGGTCTAGGCTCTCGTTAAGAAAACACACCGTTAATAACTCCTAATAACTACAAGGACCTTTGGTTGTTCAAAACCAAAGGTGTTTTTATTTTTAAACGCTTTCGCGAAAGCGTAATAAAAAAACAATATGCAACAATATCACGAACTCATGCGCCACGTGATGGAGCACGGAAATAGTAAAGGAGACCGGACAGGAACAGGAACAAAAAGTGTTTTTGGATATCAAATGCGCTTTGATCTTTCTCAAGGGTTTCCCATGGTAACCACAAAAAAACTTCATTTAAAGTCTATTATATATGAACTCTTGTGGTTCTTAAAAGGAGATACAAATATTGGATACCTTCAAGAAAACGGGGTGCGTATCTGGAATGAATGGGCAGATGAGAATGGAGATTTAGGACCTGTATATGGTCACCAATGGCGCAATTGGAATAGCGAAAATCTTGACCAAATTGTAGAAGTAATTACTACCTTAAAAAACAATCCTAATAGTAGACGTATGTTAGTAAGCGCTTGGAATCCTAGTGTGCTACCAGATACCTCTATGAGTTTTGGAGAAAATGTTGCAAATGGTAAAGCAGCCCTACCTCCCTGTCACGCCTTCTTTCAGTTTTATGTAGCTAATGGAAAGTTATCTTGCCAGTTATATCAGCGTAGTGCAGATATTTTTTTGGGCGTTCCTTTTAATATCGCAAGTTATGCTTTGCTCACAATGATGATGGCACAAGTTTGTGGGTATGAAGTGGGGGACTTTGTGCACACCTTTGGAGATGCACATATTTACAGTAATCACTTCGAACAGGTCGAGCTACAATTGTCTAGAGAAATACGTAAATTGCCCACTTTAAAAATAAATTCTGAGGTAAAAGACATCTTTGGCTTCAAATTTGCAGACTTTACTTTAGAAGATTATAACCCGCATCCGCACATTAAAGGTGCAGTTGCTATTTAACAACCTAAACACTCTAAAATGAAAAAATTATTATTTGTTGCCTTTCTATTAATTGGCGCAGTGAGCTTCGCTCAAGAAGGAGTTCAAATGCAAAAATCTACGACCCTAACCATATCTGAAGTACCTCCTACCTGGCCTGGGTGCGATGGTTCCATTAATCAAAAAAATAACTGCTTTAGACAAAAACTAGCAAATCACGTTGTTCAAGGGTTCAAATTCCCGAAAGGACATAAGTCTGGTACTCGTGTTGTGGTAGATATGATTGTAAATAAAGAAGGGAAACCAGTAATTAAAGGTATGGAAGGTGGATCTGCAGCATTACAAGCAGAAATTAAAAGACAGATATTGACTATGCCAGCTGTAAAGCCGGGGCATATGGGAGGAACTCCAAAGGAAAGTTCATTTAAACTTCCTTTTACTTTCTAAATGAAAAATTCTTTTATTCTTATTGGGCTTCTCTTTGTTACTAATGTCCTATTGGGACAAGAAACAACTAAAGAACAGATAGAAGTTGCTTTTGCGGTTATTGAAAAAGTGCCTGTATATCCTGGATGTAAGGACGATACTAATGAATGACTAAAGCATTGTATGTCTCAAAATATTTCTGCTTTAGTTGCTAAGAATTTCAATATCAAAAAAGCTTCCAAGGGTCTTGAAGCAGGAAAACATCGTGTATTTGTCTCCTTTAAAATTGACAATACAGGTAAGGTTACTACTGTTAAAACAAGAGCACCTAGTCCTGCATTAGAAAAAGAAGCGGCGAGAGTAATTAAAAAACTCCCAAAAATGACACCTGGACAGCAGAAAGGAAAAAACGTAGGGGTTTTGTATAGCCTTCCTATTACCTTTGAAATAGAGGATAAAAAGAAAAACTAAGCGATAATTCCGCTTACAATTGAACTAAAAGAGCAATCCAAATGGATTGCTCTTTTTTTATATCATTTTATAAGGGCTACTCATCTAAAATCTCTAATAATCGAGAGAGGTCTTCAACAGAATTATAATAATGAAAGCCTACTCGAATTCCCGAACCTCTTTCAATGCATAGAA
>JALZVV010000212.1 GCA_023299935.1 Dokdonia sp. | reverse complement strand
ACCCACAGCAGAAGAAATTCATAAACTGTTTTGCGAAGTGGTTATTGCTCCTTCTTTTTCTAATGAAGCCCTTACAACACTTAAAGGGAAAAAGAATAGAATTCTTCTCATACAAAAAGAAGTTATTTTACCCGCAACTACCGTTAGGACTTGCCTTAACGGAGCATTAGTTCAAGATAGAGATGCAAAAACAGATACTCAGGCAGATTTATCTAATGCTACAGACAATAAACCAACAGACAGAGAGTTAGAAGATTTATTGTTTGCTTCTAAAATCTGTAAACATACTAAGTCTAATACTATTGTACTTGCTAAGAATAAACAACTATGCGCCAGCGGAACAGGGCAGACCTCACGTGTAGATGCGTTGCGACAGGCAATAGAAAAAGCGACTTCTTTTGGATTTGATTTAAAAGATGCTGTGATGGCGAGTGACGCATTTTTTCCGTTTCCAGATTGTGTGGAGATAGCAGATAATGCAGGAATCACTTCAGTGATTCAACCGGGTGGTTCTATTAAGGATCAACTCACGATAGATTATTGTAATGCGCACAATATTTCGATGGTGCTTACAGGCACAAGACATTTTAAACATTAATGGAAGAAGTTAGGCTTCCTTATCGAAGTGGGCACAAGTTTCGCGAAAGCGTAACAACCACTACCAGAAACGGTCTAATTGTTGTACATTGAGCTACCATCATATAAAAATAAAATAACATTTAATTGTAAAACATCCTATGGGATTTTTTGATTTCCTTACCGAAGATATAGCCATTGACCTGGGAACGGCCAATACGCTTATCATTCATAATGACAAAGTAGTAGTGGACAGCCCGTCTATAGTAGCGCGTGATCGTATTACTAAGAAGATTATTGCTGTAGGGAAAGAAGCTGCACAAATGCAGGGAAAAACTCACGAAAATATTAAAACCATTCGCCCACTTAAGGATGGAGTAATTGCAGATTTTGATGCTAGTGAGCAAATGATAAGTATGTTTATCAAGGAGATTCCAGCATTAAAGAAAAAGTTATTTCCGCCATCATTACGTATGGTAATTTGTATTCCTTCTGGTATTACAGAGGTAGAGATGCGAGCCGTAAAAGAAAGTGCAGAACGTGTTAACGGTAAAGAAGTTTATCTAATTCATGAGCCTATGGCGGCGGCTATAGGTATTGGAGTAGACATCAAGCAACCTAAAGGGAATATGATTGTAGATATAGGTGGAGGTACCACAGAGATTGCGGTGATTGCATTAGGAGGTATAGTCTGTGACAAGTCTGTAAAAATTGCAGGAGATGTTTTTACCAATGACATCATTTATTATATGCGTACTCAACATAACCTATATGTAGGAGAACGCAGCGCAGAAAAAATTAAAATACAAATAGGTGCCGCAACAGAAGATCTAGAAGTTCCGCCGGAAGAAATGAGTGTGCAAGGACGTGATTTACTTACCGGTAAACCTAAACAGGTTCAAATTTCATACAGAGAGATTGCCAAAGCTTTAGACAAATCTATTTTAAGAATAGAAGATGCTGTAATGGAAACGCTATCGCAAACGCCTCCCGAACTTGCAGCAGACATTTACAATACAGGTATTTATCTTGCAGGTGGTGGCTCCATGCTTAGAGGTTTAGACAAACGATTATCCCAAAAAACAGACTTACCAGTATACATTGCAGAAGATCCTTTAAGAGCTGTAGTGCGAGGTACGGGAATAACTCTAAAAAATATTGCAAAATACAAGAGTGTACTTATAAAGTAGTAGCGCATGCAGCAGATTATTAGTTTTTTACTTAAGAACAAAAACTTCTTGCTCTATCTATTCCTGCTTGCTCTTTCTCTAATTTTTACGATACAATCTCACTCCTATCATCGTAGCAAATTTGTAAATTCTGCCAATTTTCTTTCTGGTGGGGTCTATGGAACCATAAGTAATATTCAAGACTATTTTAAGCTCAAAGCGGAGAATAAGATATTAACCGAAGAAAATGCTCGCTTACGCGAAAAACTCCTTGAACAAACTGCTTACACTTCGCAGGAAACCTATCCCTCTACTCAAAGTAATGAATTTGCTTTCCTTCCCGCAAAAGTTTTAAAAAACAGTTACTCCAAAACGGACAATATCATTACTGTAAAAATTGGCGAGAAGGATAGTATCCATCAAGATATGGGCGTAATCACAAGCAAAGGCATTGTAGGTGTTATAGATATTACCTCAAACGACTACAGCACGATAATATCCATCTTAAACTCAACATTTCAGACTAGTGCTAAATTGAAAAAATCCAACCATTTTGGCACCTTAAAATGGAACGGAAAAGATCCTCATCTCGTTCAGGTAAGTGATATCCAAGAGCAAGCCCCAGTGGCCATAGGTGATACTATAGAAACCAGTGGACGCTCAGTAATTTTTCCTGAAGGAATTAGTATTGGAACCGTAGAAGAAAAAATCCTTGATGCGAGCAATAATTTCTATACGCTTAGTGTACGCCTTATAAATGATATGACAGATTTAGGCCACGTCTATATCATAAAAAACAGAGATCTAAAGGAAATTGAACAATTAGAAAACACAACTGCCTATGAATAAGAAAATACTTATTCCGGTCATACAATTTGTGTTTTTAATGCTGGCGCAGATTATTGTTTTCAGTGCCATTAATCTTTTTGGATATATTAATCCTTATCCCTATATCCTTTTTTTGTTGTTGTTTCCGTTCATTACAAGTAGATCATTACTATTGGTAGTTGCATTCGTTACAGGTCTCATTATGGATGTTTTTGGCGATAGTGGCGGGATTCATGCCGCAGCCTGCTTAACACTTGCTTATTTGCGTCCTTTTGCTTTAAGAATAGCGTTTGGCGTGAGCTATGAGTACAATGCTATTAGAATATCCAACACAAGCCTTTATGAGCGTTTTGTATATATCACTATTTTAGTGGGGATTCATCATTTCATCCTTTTTTCTCTTGAAGTATTTAACATCTCCAGTATACTTTATGTTTTTCAAAAAACGTTGATTACTAGTATCTTTACTATACTAATATGTGTCCTTTTTACAATTATATTTGGTAATCAAAAGAAATGAGAAAAATTTTACTTTTTGCGTTAGTTTTAACTACGGGACTCATTTTTGCGGGGCGTTTATTTTATTTGCAAATTTATGATACCTCAGCCACAACCTTATCTAAAAATAATGCGATAAAGGCCGTTTATGACTACCCGCAAAGAGGACATATTTACGATCGAAATGGAGAGCTTCTTGTCTCTAACCAACCTTCGTATGATCTTATGGCAATCCCAAGAGAGATTAAAGCATTTGACACACTAGCTTTAACCAAACTTATAGGGGTTACTCCAGAAAAACTTAGAAAAGAAATAAGGCGTGCTTGGAATTATTCTCCGAGACAGGCGCAAGTTATTATCCCAACCCTTTCCAAAGAAGAGTACGCTTTTCTGGGTGAGCAATTAAGGAAATTTGAAGGCTTTTATATTCAGAAAAGATCGTTACGGGATTATCAAATTGATTTTGGCGCCAACTTCTTAGGTTATATCCAAGAAGTAAATCCTTCTACCGTAAGTAAAGATCCTTATTATAATTCTGGAGATCTTATAGGACGCCAAGGCGTAGAGGAGCAATATGAACATACACTAAGAGGCATCAAAGGAGTAAAACGATTTCAAAAGGATAATTTTAATAGAGAAATTGGCCCATACAAGAATGGGACCTTAGACACGCTACCAGTTCAAGGAAAAGACATTACCCTTACCATAGATGCTAAATTACAAGAATATGCAGAGTCCTTATTAACAAATAAAAGAGGCGGTATTGTTGCTATAGAACCGAGTACGGGTGAAATTCTTGCTCTGGCCACTGGACCTAGTTATGACCCAGCTGATCTCGTAGGGCGTAAAAGAAGCAAGAATTATACTAAAATGTCTTATGACTCCATTACAAAACCCCTAACTGATAGAGCGCTACAGGGCCAGTATGCCCCGGGCTCTCCTTTTAAGGCACTTACAGGACTTATTGCCTTACAAGAAAATGTTATAGGATTAAATGACAATGTGTATTGTACTGGCAGTTATAATTACGGAGGAAGGAAACCACTAGGCTGTCACGCACATAAAAGATCTGTAAATCTTGTGAGTGGGATTGCCCATTCATGCAATAGTTACTTTGCAACAACCTATAGAAGAACTATTGATAAGTATGAAACGCCACAAAAAGGCATGAATGCATGGAAAAGACATTTAGAGAGTTTTGGTCTAGGAAATTATTTAGGATATGACCTTCCTATTGGGAAAAAAGGATTGATTCCTGGAGCAGATTTTTATGACCGCTATTATGAGTTCTATTGGGGTAGCACAACTAACATTTCTAATTCCATAGGGCAAGGTGAAGTATTAATGACTCCTATACAAATGGCAAATTTCACGGCCGCAATTGCAAATCGAGGATATTATTATAAACCACACATAATAAAATCCATTAAAGGTGAGAAAACCATCCCCAGCATATTTACAAAGAAGAATGTCACTACCATAAACAAGAAGCATTTTGAACCCGTAATACAAGGATTAAATGACGTATATAATTTTGGCACGGCTAAATCTCTCAAAGTTCCTGGAATAGAAATTTGTGGCAAAACAGGCACCGCTGAAAACTATGATAAAATTGATGGCAAAAGAGTTCAACTTACTGATCATTCAACCTTCGTTGCTTTTGCTCCTAAAGATGATCCTAAAATCGCGATAGCTGTTTTTATTGAAAATGGATATTGGGGCTCTCGTTATGGAGGTCGTATTGCTTCATTACTCATTGACAAATATCTTAACGAAGAAGTAGCACGCAAGGATCTAGAAAACTGGGTTCTAAATCATAGCTTAGAAGAAGAATACGCAAAGCCACTGCTCGGAAAACCATTCCCTATAAACGATGGCTCCAAAATTAGCGCCAAGTTCTTAGCTCAAGAAAATCTGGAGCAATGAGTGTAGGCACCAGAAACAAAACTAGTTTTGATTGGGTACTTATACTTATTTATCTGGCTCTGGTGTTTATAGGATGGTTAAGTATCTATGCAACTTCCCAAAACCCTGAGGTTACGGAGTTTTTTAATCTAGACAACTTATATTTTAAACAGCTTATCTGGATAAGCTTTGGATTTGTACTCATTGTTTTTATTCTCTCATTAGAAGTCAAATTCTTAGAACGGTTTTCATCCTTATTTTATCTCATTTGCTTAGTCTTATTGATTGGCTTATTCCTCTTTGGAAAGAATATTAACGGGGCTACAAGTTGGTATGCCATAGGCTCTTTAACCTTACAGCCTAGTGAGTTTGCCAAAGCAGCGACAGCTCTTGCTCTAGCAAAATTTTTAAGTGATTTACAAACAGATATTAAAACCTTAGAAGGACAACTCAAGGCCTTTGCAGTCGTCGCCTTACCAGCACTTATCATACTACCTCAACCCGATCCTGGAAGTGCAATAGTGTATGCCGCTTTCTTTTTTCCCTTATACAGAGAAGGTCTTGCTGGAGTATATCTCATTATAGGCTTTAGTTCCATAATCTTATTCGTGAGTACACTACTTCTTGGGACGCCCTTAATATGCTCGATTATTCTATTAACGGGAATACTTTTGTTTTATTTAAACAGAAAAAAACGCCCTTCAAAGCGTATTTACTTCGGCACAATCTTACTGGCTTGTCTGTTTTCTCTATCTGTAAATTACATATTCAATAATATCTTTGAACAACGCCATAGAGACCGTTTTAACATCGCACTAGGTAAAGAAATAGATACCCAGAGTATCGGCTATAACACACAACAAAGTGAAATTGCTATAGGTAACGGTGGTTGGACTGGACAAGGATTCTTGCAAGGCACACAAACCACTGGCGACTTTGTACCGGAACAGGAAACTGACTATATTTTTAGCGCTGTTGGGGAAGAATGGGGATTTCTAGGAAGCCTAGTTGTCGTCTTTTTATTTGTAGCACTAATACTACGTATCATCATTCTTTCTGAACGTCAGAAAAACGAGTTTAGCCGCATTTATGGCTATGGCGTGGCTGGGATACTTTTTATTCACTTTAGTGTGAACATTGGTATGGTCACAGGGCTACTCCCCACTGTAGGGATTCCTCTGCCCTTCTTTAGCTATGGAGGCTCAGGGCTTTGGGCCTTCACTATCTTACTCTTTATTTTTATCAAATTAGATAGTAATAGAGTCAATGAATGGTAGGGAGTTATGCTTTCGCGAAAGCATAACATCAACAGCCCACTACCTAAAACTCCACCCTTTATAACTGGAATCTGCTTCTAAGCGTTTTTCTTGGCTATCTTCCAACTCAGGAAAAAAGTCAATTCCAGTAAGGCCTTCAATCGTATCCACTGTAGTTACAAATTTATATAAAGGTTCTTTAGACTCTTTATGCTCCATAAGGAAGGCAAGCATGCGTACTTCACCGCCAGTTCGATCATAGATGATTTTATAAAAACTACCAGGGACAGTCACATTTTCTGTTCCAATGGCATCCACCTCATCTTCTAATATTCCACCGGTTACTACATATACACCATCATATTTCTTTGCCCAGTATCGTACTTTTTGTTCTAGTCTATTCCAAACACCTGCATTGAATTTATGCTCCTGAGGACTAATATTACTTGTCAAAAAAGTTTCATCGTAAGCCGCTTTACTAAACTCACGGTCTCCTGCTGGACATAAATGCCCTCTATCATATCCCGAGTTTTTATAATTGCGCCAGTGCGCACTTTTAGTTTTTACAGCTGGATCCACTTCAAAATAAGGGCGTTTAAAATCACTGTTTTGCACTTGCTTTTTAGTAAGCTCATAGGCAACCCATTCTGCCTGTTCATCAGGCTCACTATAGCTCAAAGAATAGAAACTATGATGTACAATCTGACCAGTAGTAGAGCTTGGCAAGAAATAGGTGTTAGTAGCCTCTTTCTCTACTTTCCCTTCTGAAACTGTAGGCGCCTCTATGGCTTGATTAGCATACTTCTCAAAAAGCATATAACCAAGCATAAAAACAACAACTAAAATTGGGTACGTATACTTTCTTTTCATAAATTTCTTTAACTTTTCACATCCAACGCATCCCTCAGTGCATTCCCTACAAGCATAAAGGCCATAACGAGTAGCATAATCGCGACCCCTGGGATAATAGCAAGATACGGTTTACCT
>JALZVV010000211.1 GCA_023299935.1 Dokdonia sp. | reverse complement strand
GTTATTTTAATGTTCTGCTCATTCTGCAGTAAACGCACATTATTTTCACTAGCACTTTCTATATAGCTATCCATTAACAATGGGCTTATAAAAAGGACCGTTGTATCTACTGTACTCAGGTCCTCCAATTCTGCAGCAAGCACAACATTTAAATCACGCTGTGCATTACGCAAGGCCTGCCATTCACTAAGTAAGTTGATACTATCTGTAGTTCTATTTACCGCCGCGTTTAGAATTTGCAGTTTATTAACCTGTCCATATTCAAATTGATAGGTTGCCCGTAACTCTCTATCTTTTGATATCTCTAAGGTCTCTTCTAGAACACCTATATTTTCTGCTCTTCTAGCAACCTCATAATACACGGTAAAGAGCTGCAACATGGTATTCTCTATCGTTTCCCTGGCCTGTAACTTTGATAAATTGTATCGCTCTTTAAGCTCTTTAAAATTATAATGTCTCCCCAATCCATCAAATAATGTATATGCGAGATTTATAGACGCATTGTAGGTAGTCGTCTCTGCTCCATCTATCGACTGCTCGGTCCCATTTTGAAAAATAGCTGTCTGATCATTTATGCTATAGTTTGCTCCTGCATTACCAGTAAGCGTAGGCAGGTATCCCGAGTTAAGCACTCCTTTATTGTTTTCGGCTATGCTTATTTCATTTTCGGCAAGTTTCACCCCAAAATTATTCTCTAGCATCATCGCCACCGCATCATCTTTAGACAATAGTTTAGATGGGGTTTCTTGTGCATACGCTTTCGCGAAAGCGCACACCACAACAATAACCGTGAGCATGTGTGTTCTTAACTTTATCATTGGTTTTCCATCATTTTTTGAATCAAGGCCTCCATCGTGGTTTTGTGTACTAGATTGTCTTCTGTACATCTCATAACCTCAATTGCTCCTGCAAATAAAATAAGTTCACCGTTTATAGTTTCCAACCTAAGTTCACTAAGCGGTATTTTTTGCTCGCCTTTTACACCTCCTTTACGAAGGTTGATCATCTCACCAGATTGCTGTAATGAAAACAAAGTATAGTCTAAAAACCGATGCAAACCACTGAGCATTTTAAAACCTATTGCGCCTCCAACTACCAGGAAAATTGCCAATATAAATCGAGTAGAACTTAACTCGGCTTCTCCAAAAAGTACGGCGGCCAGCATCCAGAAATTCACTAATCCCACAACAAATAATAGCAGTCCTACTAGTATAGCAACGATATCCATCACAATAGCCCAAGTAGTTCTTACTATTTTTATCGTCTGACCATCCTTATTATATGCAAATCCTAAATCTTTAAGGAATTCTAGATTTTGAATTGCCGTTTCATTAGTGCGAATTTGGCGCTCTAAATCTAAAGTTGAAATACCCAAAGACCTCCCTCTTAACTCCTGAAGCAAATTGCGTTGTGCATCATAAGTGAGCTTAGCACTTTGTTCCAAAACAGCTTGCAGTTCTCGTGGCGTATGGTTCTTATACAAATTCATATTATACTGTATCTGTATTAGGCAAGAAAGCAGCTTGCTGTTCTTGCTGGTCATTTTCTGCCTCTTCTTCCATTTCTTTCACAGCGCGTTCTTGGTTTTCTTTAGCTGTATTTCTTCCTTTTACCAATCTATCTGTCGTGGTTTTTACCCAATTACTAAAGGACAAAAATATAGGTAATACAACTAGAGTTAATACCGTGGCAAACCCAATACCGTAAGCAATAGATATCGCCATAGGAATTAAAAATTGCGCTTGCCTACTCTCTTCAAAAATTAAAGGTGCCAGACCTGCAATAGTCGTGATTGAGGTTAAGAAAATGGCTCTAAAACGAGAACGCCCTGCATCAAAAATTGCATTATCAAAATCCATTCCTTCTCGCAGATTGGTATTAAACTTCCCAATGAGTACGAGGCCGTCATTCACCATAATTCCAATAAGGGCAATTATTCCCAACATCGAAAGAATATTTAATGGAAAATCGTGTATCCAGTGTCCCCAGGCCACCGCCGGCAGACTTAACGGAATTAATAGTAAGAGCATTAACGGCTGACTGTAACTTCTAAAAGTAAAGGCAATCACGATATAAATAAGTAAAAGCACGGTTAGCCCTACTGGCTTCAACGAATCTGTTAATTTATTAGCCTCTCTATTCTGACCTTCATACGATGGCGTTACCGTAGGATACTTAGACAATATATCTGGCATCACGATATTTTGTATGTCTGCCATTACATCTGTCGCACTTACTTCTTTTGAGTTTTTAAGGTCGCCCAGTATTTGTATTTCTCGTCTTCCTTCTAAGTGATTTACAGCTACATCACCACGTTCTATGGAGTAGCTTGCTATTTCTTTTAGTGGTATTCTCGCTCCTGTAGGAGTGGCAATACGCATATTATCTAAATCTGTTATTGAAGATCTATTCTCCCTGTCATAACGTACCCAGACTCGTATTTCATCCTGACCTCTCTGGAAACGCTGTGCCTGCGAACCAAAAAATCCTGCTCTTACCTGAGTCATTACTGTTTGTAAATTGAGTCCTAAGGCGTAAGCCGCATCATTGAGTTCAATACGTATTTCCTTGATCCCCGCAGGGTCATTATCCTCAATATCCTTGAGCAATGGGTTAGATTCTAAAGAGGCTTTTAGTTCGGCTTTAGCTGCTTTGAGTTCGGCAATATTATTACCAAGTAGCGATACTGCTACCGGGCTTCCGCCAAAGTTTCCACCACCTCCAAACACTAAACTTTCACTGCCAATAACCGGGCCTACCAATTCTCGAATCCTATTTCCTACCAAATCAGAACTAATCTCATCCGGTCTATTTTCACCCGGTAATAAATTAATACTTAAGGAAGCTGTGGAAGTTCCTGGACCCAATGTCTTTATTATATTTTCAAACAACAGGGTATCAATATCATTTTTATATTTTTCTGAAAGTTCTGCATTTACGGCTATTGCTTGCTCTTCAATTAAGGAGATGATACTATCGGTTACCGCAGCATTTGTCCCATTAGGCATTTTGAGGGTAATACGAACATTATCACTGGCAATATTAGGAAAGAAAGCTCCTCTTATAATCCCCGCTTGGAAACTGCCCGATGTAATAATAATAAAGGCAATAAATAAGCAGAAGGTAAAGAACTTATAATTTAATGCAAATCGCAGTATAGGACTATACAAGGTATCCCGCAACCAAACCATAATACGATCTCCAAATTGATTGATGTAGCGCAGTTTTGAAAACAGCTTAGCGACACCCGTTTTAGGCGTGTTTTTCTCCTTGCGTAAGGCTTTAGAATGCGCAAGGTGAGCGGGTAATATGATTAAGGCTTCTACCAGTGAAATCCCTAGTGTGAGCATAACCACCACAGAAACTTCTCCAAAAAATTCTCCTATTCTTCCATCCAGAAAAAGAAAAATTCCAAAGGCTAGAATTGTTGTTATTATCGCCGATATAATAGGAGGTAATACCTCCATCGTTCCATCCACAGCAGCTTGAATAGGGGTCTTTCCTCGTTCATAATGCTGATAGATATTTTCGGCAATAACAATCCCATCATCCACCAGAATACCAATAACGATAATCATCCCGAACAACGACAAAACATTAATGGTCACATTAAAATATCCTGCCAGCATAAACATTCCTAAAAAGGCTACGGGTAAACCAAAAGCCACCCAAAAAGCAAGTCTTGTGTTCAAGAACAACGACAAGAAAATCAATACGAGTATCATCCCAACAAGGGCATTCTCTGTAAGTAATGCGGTACGCTGTACTAGGGTTATAGATAAATCGTTTACCACAGCCAGTTGCACATTATTGTACTTGGCATTAAAATCCTCTATATATTCCTTTGCCTTGTCTGCAGCACCTATCAAATCCTCGGTATTGGTAGAGGTTATAGATACATTTACAGCGAGATTGCCATTGTAATAATTGGCATTAGGGGTTTCAGAAAAACGGTCGCGTACTTCTGCTACATCTTTCAACCTTATGGTTGTTCCATCTGCTCCAGAACGCACAATTACATTGGACAATTCATCTCCATAATAGGCTCTGTTATTAGCACGAATGAGATACTC
>JALZVV010000210.1 GCA_023299935.1 Dokdonia sp. | reverse complement strand
GTTTATTGTTGATTTACCTGGAGACGGAAGTACATATTTCTTTGATACTATAGAATTAACAATGGTGGCAGATGACAGTGATCCTGTAGAACTTCCTGTAGATTTTGAAGATGATGCAACCTTAGATTACGACTTCCTTGGTTTTGAAGGGGCAGATTCTGCACTAGAAGCAAATCCGGATCCGTCAGGAATAAATACGAGCGCTACTGTTATGAGAACCACCAAAACAGAAGGAGCGCAATTCTTTGCGGGAACGTTTTTAAATCTAGATGCACCCATTGGATTCACAGATGATTTAGGTTCAATAGAAATTGATACGTGGTCACCTAAAGCAGATATTCCTGTAAGAGTTCGTATTGAAGATATAGGAAATACTGCGGGTATAGAGCTAGACGTAAACACGACAACAGTTGGAGAGTGGGAAACTTTAAATTATGACTTCTCTACCTTATTAGATCCTAATGTAGAGTATGTGCGTATAGTTGTTTTCTTTGAGTTTATTGAAGATTTACCAGGAGATGGTAGTACCTATTTCTTTGATAACATAAATGTGGCAGCGCCATTAAGTGCAGAAGACTTCGCTGCACTAAATGTTAGTGCTTATCCTAATCCTTCTGCAGACAGATGGACAATTACTTCTGGAGTTCAAACAATGACGACTGTAGAGGTATTTGATATTCTTGGTCAACGAGTAGCTACGCAAGTACCTAATTCTAATACAGTTGCTATTGATGCAACAGCATTAAGTACAGGTATGTATATTGCTACAATTTCAACAGCAGAAGGTACACAGTCCATAAAATTGATAAAAAACTAATTCAGAATGTTTTAGTAATTTCATTCTGATTAGAAGAGCCTCTTACCATTGTAAGGGGCTTTTTTTATAAACTTTTGGCAATCCAAAGCCCTAAGAAAATAGCACCAAGTGCTAGCACAAAACTGCCAATGGTGTAGAGTCCAAAACTTAAGAAATCTCCGTTCTTAAGAAAAGTTTGATTCTCAAAAGCAAAGGTAGAAAAGGTTGTAAAGCCACCACAAAACCCAGTTGCCAGTAATAATGTCATTTGCTGTGATAGCATCGCATTGCGCATCGCATACCCTAAAACAACTCCTATGATTAAACTACCTAATACATTTGCAGTAAGGGTTCCATAAGGAACTGTAGCAGCGGGTGTGTTGAGCCATTTACCTATGCCATATCGCAGAGCACTGCCCAATCCACCTCCTAAAAAGACGAGTATTACTTGTTTCATTAGTTAATTGGGATATAGAGATCTGTAGTCCAATCTGCAGGGTTTGGGAAGTTTCCTGGGTCATTAGTATAAATTTCAAATGGTTTGAGATTACTCGTTTCAAGATCGTATTGGGCTACATATTGATTAGCCTTGTCCCAAGCCTGACTTAAATAGGTGTAATCTCCTTTAAGTGTAGTTTTTACCACTTTTGTTGTGGGTAGATAACCACTTAAAATATTTGTATTTCCAGCAACAGCTATTTTCTCTCTTACAGGTATTGCGTTAGACATTACAACACCGCCAGAAGACATTTCTAAGTAAATGGTAAACGGCATGCCAGCCAGAGCGATATTATTTTGAGCAGCAAAACTCATAATTTCACCATAGTTTTGGCCCATAATGGCACTAATGTTATTAGATGACGCACTACTTGTTTTATATAAATAAAACCCGCCTCCATACTCTGTGAGTGTGCTTTCGGAGATGTTAAAAGAACTCATTTCTTTAAGCACATAAGTTTCTATCGCTTCTAGCCCGTTGTGGTGCATTTCTTTTATCCCTTCATTATATTCAATTCCTTTGAGCGCATAGAACACTTTATCCATAAATGTATGCTCGCCTCGCATTCCCCATTGTACTGTAGTAGAACCGTTTTCTTGCGATTCAAAAGACCAGTACATTTTAGGATAACGATCTCCTCGTGACGTCTCTAGAGTGAGATCTTGTTCTAATGATTTATTAGCTACTAGATGTGTAGTTTCTAGCTTTCCGTTAAGCTGTCCATTCCAGGAATAACCGCTTCCTATTCCGGAGGTTTGTTCGGGATAAGAAAAAGTCATGTTGGGATCTTGTTCTTTCCAAGGACCCCATTCTTGCCATGTATTATACTCATTTACAGTATTAAAAACCAATGCGACGGGTGCTTTTATCGTTTTGGATTCATTAATATCGTACGATCCATCTTTTGCGCCAAAATATATAGCACCTCCTATGATTACTATTAATATAAGAAAGACTAAAAATTTTAAAACTTTCATTTTCTAGGGGAATTGATTTCGGGGCTAAGATAAGAATTTTTGGAGTTGAGATTTTTAGTGTATTTTCGAACAAATTAAACCATATAATATGACACGTAAGATTATGTATACATTAGGACTTCTTGCCCTAATGACCCTTAGTTGTGGAGAAGAGATCAAAACGGGAGATGGCGCTTTCGCGAAAGCGGAATCAGATTTTGACTATACCGTAGGACAGTTTGCAGATATAAAAATACTACGCTACCAGATACCTGGATTTGAGGATATGACACTCAAGGAGCAAAAACTAGTGTATTATATGACACAAGCGGGTCTTGCTGGAAGAGATATCATGTGGGCACAAAATTACCGTCATAATCTTACGATTAGAAAAGCTTTAGAAAGTATTTATACTAATTATAAAGGCGATAAGAATACAGATGATTGGAAAAATTTTGAAGTGTACTTAAAACGGGTTTGGTTTTCTAATGGTATACACCATCATTATAGCACAGCTAAGCTTAAACCAGATTTTACAGCAGATTATTTGAAATCCTTACTTTCCGCTACAAATAC
>JALZVV010000209.1 GCA_023299935.1 Dokdonia sp. | reverse complement strand
TATTGGAACATTTGGACGTGCTGCGTGGATACTAGATGATATTAGACCTTTACGAGCAATTGCTAAGGAGCGTAGTACGCTTTCGCGAAAGCTTAACCTTTTCCAACCCCCAACTGCTTATGAAGCAGCTTACCAGCAGCCTACTGGTAGTCGTTTTGGAGGAGATGCCTTATTCAATGGTGAAAACAGAGATGGCGGTGCTCAAATACGCTACTTTATGACCAAGGTCAAGGCTCCAAAGAAAAAGAAAGACGGCAAAGATGATGATGAGATTTCTGACTCCTCAGAAATGAAGGACAAGAAACCAAAATGGGATTCTATTCATTTAAAGATCTATGATGGTTCTAGACAAATACGCCATCTTAAAACGAAGGCTCCAGACAGCACTGGAATTCACACCATGACCTGGCGTCTTAGCGAAGCAGGCGGCGATCGTCCTTCACGTACAATACGTAAGCGCAGGAACGAACCAGGAGGCGTAACAGTAAAACCAGGTACTTACCGATTGGTAATGAGTTATGGGGATCAGACTAGCGAGCAATCTATTACCGTTGCTACAGATCCTAGACTGGAAGTATCTCAAAAAGCCATTAATGAAGGCTATGAACGTGGTAAATTACTTGAAAAATACACACAAACCGCTGCAGATGCTGTGAAGCAATTGGTAGAAAGCAAGGATATTGCAAAATCCTATCAAAAAGACCTTAAAGAAAAAGATAAGGAGGCTAATAAAGAATCTATCAAAGCTGCTAAGGATATTATGAAAGAGATAGACGAGGTTATGGCTCTTTATATAGGCAAGGAAGACAAACGTCAAGGAATCACACGCAATCCTGCCCCTACGGTAATGAGACGTATAGGCGTAGCAAGACAATATTCTGGAAGCAGACCTAATGGTATGACCGCTACTGAAGATAGATTACTAGACCAAGCCAAAACAGAATTGGAAAGTGCAATTACTAAAACCAATAGCTTCTTTACAGAGCAATGGGCTACTTTTGAAGCCCAAATGAAGGCACTAGATGTGCTTCCTTTTAAGGAAATAAAAACGATCAAACTAGATTAATATCATTTATGAAAAAACTATTAATAGCAGCGATAGTATTAGTAAGTATCCAAACCTCATATTCCCAAAACGATGGGCAAAATGATTTAGGAGCTTGGGCAATGTTATTTACGACCAATCGTATCTCAGAAAAAATGAGTATTCACGCAGAGGCTCAATACCGTAATTTTGAGGTAGGTAGTAACTTTAATCAGTTGCTCTTGCGCACCGCCTTAAATTATAATATATCTGAGCGTGCTATGGCATCTTTTGGTTATGGTTATATTACAACTGACGGTACTTTTGAGGAATCCGAAGGTGAAGAAAACACCACAGAACATAGAATTTACCAACAATTTGTGCTTCGTAATAATGTAGGTAAATTAAAATTTAGCCATCGTTATCGCTTTGAACAACGTTTTATAAACAATCCAGTTTCAGGTACTGACGCTCAGTATAGAGCACGCTATTTTTTACGAATAACACATCCTTTGAGTGAACAACTCTATGTCACGGCCTATGACGAAGTATTTTTGAATTTACAGGGGGATACCTTTAGTCAAAATCGTTTGTATGGTGCTTTAGGATATAAGTTCAATAAAAATTTACGTTCGGAAATAGGTTTTCTTAAAAACCATATTGGCAATCGTAACTTTGAGCGCTTACAAGTAGCTTTGTTTATAAATACAGACCTACGTAAGAAGAATAAAGAATAATTGCACGGTATTATGCCTTTAGAATTAAAAATCGGCTTGAAGCCGATTTTATTTTGTTAGTAATAACACTAAGTCCGACTATTATTGGCAACTATTCGTAACTTTACTATAAACTAACTTAAAATGAGATCAGAAAAAATCACTTTTGATAATGGAAGAGGTCAACAACTATCTGCAAGACTAGACTTACCTGCAGATCAATTCCCTCATAATTACGCCATTTTTGCCCATTGCTTTACCTGTAGTAAAGATTTTTCGGCGGCGCGTAATATATGCAGAGCATTAGCTTCAGAAGGATTTGGTGTACTACGCTTTGATTTTGCCGGTCTAAATAAAAGTGAAGGCGATTTTTCTGATACAAATTTTAGCACTAATGTTCAGGATATTATTGCCGCAGCGGCTTTTTTAGAAAAAGAATATAAGGCCCCTGCCCTGCTTGCAGGACATTCCTTAGGCGGAGCGGCTGTATTATTTGCTGGCTCTAAGATAAAAAGTGTAAAAGCCGTAACCACGATAGGAGCACCTAGTAATCCTGCACATGTACAGAAGCAATTAGGCAGTGCTTTAGACGTCATAAAGATGGAAGGAAGTGTTGATGTGAGTCTTGCTGGCAGACCTTTTACTTTTAAAAAGCAATTTATAGATGACTTAGAATCATTAAGCTGTGCAAACGCGGCAGATAAGTTGAGAGATGAAGCTTTACTTATCTTTCACTCTCCTCAAGACTCAACGGTTTCTATAAGAAATGCAGAAGAAATTTATATGGCCGCCCACCATCCTAAAAGCTTTGTCACTTTAGATGGGTCTGATCACTTACTTGTAGATAAAAAGAACGCTTCTTATGTAGGTCAGGTAATAGCCGGTTGGGCCGCTCGTTATATTCCTATTGAAGCAGAAGAAGAGATCCAAACCACACACCAGGTAGTTGCGAGTCTTGATGGTGACGATGGGTTCACTACAGAAATGAGGTTAGGCAGTCATTATTTTCGTGCAGATGAGCCTACACGCGTAGGAGGCAATGATTTTGGACCAACACCTTATGAACTCCTAGCAGGAAGCCTTTCTGCTTGCACAGCTATGACCATACAAATGTACGCAAAGCGTAAAGGATGGCCCATAGAAAATGTACAAGTACACACGAGTTATAGTCGCACCTATGCTCAGGATTGTGTAGGTTGTGAAGATGATCCAACTAATAAAATTGACACCTTTACGCGAGTAATTAAACTCACTGCCAATTTGGATGAGAAACAACGCGCTAGGATCCTGCAAATCGCAGATAAATGCCCTGTGCACAAAACATTACATAACGAGACTCAAGTACTCACTTCTTACACTACTTAATGAGTATACTATTGCTTTCGCGAAAGCGCGATACAAAAGAATGCTTCAAAGGTTTTATAATAGTAGACATTTACTAAGCCTTACAGCATTATCAAGGACGGTAGTTCTATAATTTTGGTAAGCGATATCCAATAGAACTAGGAGTTTTCCTTCTGACTACTTTGAAATACAAATGTTGCAAGACCAATCTATATATGGCGCAGATGTCCCAGAGGCTGTGCAGATAGCTATGGATATATTTGAGATCATAATCCACAAAGAAAGAGAGGGTTTATCTATTACATTGATCGTTTTAAAACCAAACAAACACAAATTGATCAATCTTTGCTCATTTATAAAAATTTAATACACTGAATACGAAGGTCTAAAAAAATTATTATACCACAATAACACTAGGATCTTATACTGATTTTGATAAAGCTCAAAACTAATCGTATCTTAGTTTCAACATAATTCATAATAAACCAAAAAAACAAATGATGATTAAGACTAAACATATAGCGCTAGCAGTGATTGCTTGTACTGCTATACTAAGCTGTAAAAACGACAAAAAAGCAGAAGAAGTAAAGGAGGTTGTTGAAGTAGTGAAAGAGATGCAACCTAAGAAACTAACAATGAAACTTGAGGCAAAAAGCGATAGTAAAGCCCAAGGGAGCGTTGTTTTTAAAGAAATAGATGGTGTTGTATCTATGACTGCCGTTCTCGGAGGATTAAGTGAAGGAACGCACGCTATCCATATACACGATAAAGCAGATTGCTCATCGGCAGATGGAAAAAGTACTGGAGGACATTGGAATCCTACAGCGCAACCACACGGAGCTTGGGGTGATGCCACTGGATATCACAAAGGTGATATAGGGAATTTTGAGGCAGATGCTAGTGGTAATGGGGTTAAAAACTTCTCTACCAATGAATGGTGCATAGGATGTGATGACAAGACTAAAGACATTACAGGTAAAGCGATTATCGTGCATCAAGGTACAGATGATTTAAAATCTCAACCTAGTGGTGCAGCTGGTGCTCGAGTAAGCTGTGGCGGAATAATTATGTAACGCTCACTAATCTGAAATAATACCCAATAAAAAAGCCTTGAATTAAATTCAAGGCTTTTTATATGACTACAAGTGAATACTTATTTCTTAATCACTGATTCTTTAAGTTTCTTACTCATCTCTATAGATAAGGCAGAACGCTCAAATTTCATTTTACCAGCTCCCGATTCTATAATACACGTACCATCGCTATTAAGCTCTAATATTTTGCCGTGTAAACCACTTTTAGTGATCACTTTATCTCCTTTTTTAAGCCCTGTGTCAAACTGTTTTTCTTGTTTGAGTTTTTTACGTTGCGGCA
>JALZVV010000208.1 GCA_023299935.1 Dokdonia sp. | reverse complement strand
TCATTAGCCGTATCAAAAGGAATATCATCGGGATGAAATAAAAATTGGTCATATAATTCTGTCCATTCCAGTTTTGTTTTCTCTCGCACAGCTTCATTCACCGCACGCTCTTCGGTCGTCCATTCTTTCTGGCAAAAGAGTCTTGTTGCTTTTAGTTTTTTGGCAAGTTTGGGAATGACAATTTCTGGTAAATCGAGGTATACAACTAAAGGAATATTAAGCTTTTCCAAGTTTTGTCTCAGGGCAGAAATTGTTTCAATAAGAAATTGAGCACGATATTTTTGTGTTTTTACAAATCCCCAAGCGTCTTTCTCATAATGCTTTGGATCAAAACAGTACACCGCTACAACCGGGGCATTGCTGGCCAATGCCCTAGAAAGAGACATATTATCCTGCACGCGCAGGTCGTTTCTAAACCATACAATAGTAGTCAAGTGCTTTGTTATTAATTATTTATTTCTTCTGCATTTTTCTGAGCAGTAGATGACGTCATCCCATACTGCGGACCATTTTTTTCTCCAAGAAAAAGGACGATTACAAATAGGGCACTGCTTACTAGGTAAATTTTGTTTTTTGTGTGCCACTGTCCTAGTCTAAGTGCTCAATCTCATCCAAAACGCGTATGGCTTGCTCTTGCAACCGCTTACTTTCTAACCTATTATATTGAGACAGTCCCGTGGCCGTTTTCATAAGGTTTTTGTGACTTTTCAACAGTTTTTCTTTTTTCATTCTTGAACGTAATCCGTACATAATCTAACTCTGTTCAAATTTATTTAAAAAAGATTAAACATTATTAAAATTTAGAATAAGATTAACCTATTATGCCCTTCTCATAGGAAGGGTATAAATAACTAAAGAGGCAAGTTTATGAATTAAGCGTATCTAGACTTTAAGTTATTAAGCATAATCTCCGTAATCGCATCTAAGTCAAACTCGTGAGACCAGCCCCAATCCTTTTGTGCCATGCTGTCGTCAATACTCTGTGGCCAACTATCTGCAATGGCTTGCCTAAAGTCGGGTTCATATGCAATCTTAAAGTCAGGAAGGTGTTTCTGGATACTCTCCACAACTTCTTCTGGTGCATAACTTACCCCCGCTAGATTATAGGAGGAACGTATTTTTACGTCTGCCGGATCTGCATCCATAATACCTATGGTAGCTCTTATGGCATCATCCATATACATCATGGGCAAGGTAGTTCCTTCTTGTAAGAAACATCTATATTCCCCATGCTTTAAAGCACGGTGATATATGTCTACTGCATAGTCTGTTGTGCCTCCTCCAGGCTCTGTAGTATAACTTATTAGACCTGGATAACGTATGCTTCGCACATCAATACCATATTTATTGTGGTAATACTCACACCAGCGTTCTCCTGTTTGTTTAGAAATCCCGTATACCGTAGAGGGCTCCATTACTGTAGTTTGCGGCGTATTTGTACTAGGTGTAGTTTCTCCAAAAACAGCAATACTAGACGGCCAGAAGACCTTCCTTACTTTGCCTTCTTTAGCTAGGTTAAGCACGTGAAATAGAGAGTTCATATTAAGATCCCAAGCTTTTGAAGGAAATTTTTCTGCTATAGCGCTTAGCATTGCTGCCATAAGGTATACAGTATCCACCTTATAACTAAAAATCACATCTTCTACCGCATTGTAATCTGTTGCGTCCAACAATTCAAAATGACCGCCTGCCATCATCGCCTCATCACCTTCTCTAATATCACTGGCAACAACCTTATCTGTTCCAAAACGCTTACGTAATGCAGCGGTAAGTTCTGTTCCTATCTGCCCACAGGCGCCAATAATTAGAATTCTTGATTTCATCTGTTATTTTTTAGGGTTACGCTTCGCGATAATGTCGGGACATGTTTCGCGAACGCAAACTTAATCATAAAATTTTCTTGTCTATTGCTATTTAATTTACTTTTGTGAATCAAGATTGGATGAATTCTATGAATAATTATCCCAGACATATAGTTTATTTCTTGCTCACGCTTTTTGTGCTGGGCTGCGGTAAAAAAGAGAGCACGGTCGAACAAGTAGTAGAAGGTTTATCTCACTACGACACTATTGCACTCCCTAAATTAAGCAACCTTAAGCCTAGACTAAGATTAACGCCTGAAGCTCAAAGCACTGCCAAAAATTGGAATTTCTATCAAGAACTATCCCAAACCTTAGATAGTTTAGGACGAGAAACCATAGGGCAAACCAAAAAATATGTTACTCAATTAGACAAGACGTATGCTAATCTTAAAGAATCTGAGGAGGCAAGTGTTAATAATACTCCTAATGAATTGAACACTCAAGCCGTGCGAGCTCGGCTTGCCGCCTTAGAAACGCAAATTAGAGTGCTCAAAAACGAAGTAGATAAAAATGAACCTTCTGTAGACCGCATCGCAGCTTCCATTGTTAGAAGCAAAAATGCGCTACAAGACTTAAATTTACAGATAGATGAGCGCTTTGCACTAAGTATAGAGGAAATGCTTAAAGCTGCAAATGAAGTAACAGATAGTATTACCATTACTCCAACTGAACGGCCGTCACCTAGTAGACAATAATAATTCTAGCATTATGAAAACACTTTTAATTCTTTGTTTCTCCTTACTCCTTCAATTTGCACATTCCCAAAACGCAACAGATGCTATTATAGAAGGAGAAATTGATGCTACACTTGAAGCTTGGCATAGAGCCGCTTCAGATGCAGATTTTGACACTTATTTTGGTTTAATGACTACAGACAGCTATTTCTTAGGAACAGACGCCACAGAAAACTGGCAATATGACGAATTTAAAGCCTACGCAAAGCCACATTTTGACAAAGGAAAAGCCTGGTCCTTTAGTGCCTTAGAACGTAATATTTTTACCCATACAGGAGAGGAAACAGTCTGGTTTGACGAACATCTCGATACACAAATGGGAATTTGTAGAGGATCAGGAGTGATGAAAAAAGTAGGCGAACAGTGGAAGATTGCCCATTATGTGCTGTCTATAGCAGTACCTAATGAAAACGTGGCAACTCTTACAGCAATAAAAAAAGAGTGGGATAGTCTGCAAATGCAAAAAATGCGCGCACAAAACTAAGCCCTTTTTCCATTTATTTTTAGAACTGTAACTTTAGCATCAAGATTACGTCTTAGTAATTATAATTTTGAAAACTATAATAACAATGAAGCCATTAAAATCTGTATTGTTTTTGGGTGCCTGTGCCCTTGCAATATCCAGCTGTAAAGAAGCAAGCAGTGACACTGCAGCAGTAGAAAAAATTCCAGGTATCGTTTTAGAAAATATGGACACTACTTTGAGTCCTAAAGATGATTTTTACAATTATGTAAATGGCGCTTGGATGAAAAATACAGAGATTCCTGCAGACAGAACCAGCTGGGGAGGATTTTCTGTCTTAAGAAAATCTACAGACCAAGATGTTCTTGAAATCTTAGCTAAAACTAAAGAAAGTGGAAAATACGGAGGAGGCACAGATCAAGCAAAAGCCCTTGCTATTTTTGACACAAAATTAGATACGCTTGCGCGAAACAAAGCTGGACTTGCACCCTTACAGCCTGCCTTAAATGCTATTAAAGGCATTACAAATATTACAGAACTACAAACCGTGTTAGCTACTAATCCTGCAGTTTCATCACCTTTTATTAGTATTGGAGTGCAAGGTGATTTAAATAATAGTGCGATGAATGCCGTATATATGGGGGCTAATGGATTAGGGCTGCCAGATAGAGATTACTATCTAGATGAAGATGATAAGTCAGTAGAGATTCGTGAAGAATATAAAAAGCACATAGCACGTATGCTTCAAATGCTGGGAGATGATGAGGCTAATGCTCAAGAAGCATCAGAAAAAATTCTTGCTTTGGAAACCATGTTGGCAAAGCCTAGGCTAGATAAAGTAGAATCTAGAGATGCTAGAAATTTTAATAACCCAAGAACCATAGCAGAAGCAGATGCCCTACTTACAAAAATAGACTTAGAGAAGATGATTTCTGATTTAGGGATTACAAAAAAGTTTGACACCCTTATTGTAACACAACTGCGCTACACCAGTGCATTAGATAACTTCTTAAAAGAAACCTCCATAGATGATATAAAAACGCTTGTGCGCTGGGATACTTTTAACAGCGCAACAGGGCGTTTAAGTACAGAGATAGAAACTGCAAATTGGGAATTTTACAGCAAATATTTAAGAGGTGCTAAACAACAACGTGCGGCAGATGAGAGAGCACTTGCTACCGTAAATGGAACAGTAGGGGAAGCCTTAGGCCAATTATATGTAGATGCTAAGTTCCCGCCAGAAGCAAAGGCTAAGGCAGAGACTATGATTGCAAATGTAATTGATGCCTATAAAGCGCGTATAATGAATCTAGATTGGATGGGTGCAGACACAAAGGTTAAAGCTGTTGAAAAACTAGATAAATTTACCGTAAAGATTGCCTACCCTAATAAATGGGAAGATTATTCAGCAATGGAAGTGTCTGCAGATAAAACTTATTTTGAAAATATGACCGCCGTGGGAAAATGGGCCCAAGATAAAAACTATGCAGATATAGGAGAACCGGTGGATAAATCTCGATGGGGAATGTCGCCACAAACCGTAAACGCATATTTTAATCCGCTTAACAACGAGATTGTTTTTCCAGCTGCTATTTTACAACCTCCATTCTATAATTACACTGCAGACGATGCGGTAAACTATGGCGGTATTGGCGCAGTTATAGGTCACGAAATATCCCATGCTTTTGATGATAGTGGTGCCCGTTTTGATGCAGATGGTAATCTTAAAAACTGGTGGACAGAAGATGACCTTGCTGCCTTTACAGAACGTGGAGATGCACTCGCTGCTCAGTACGATGGCATAGAAGTATTAGAAGGAGTAAACGTAAACGGCAAATTTACATTAGGAGAAAACATAGGAGACCTTGGTGGTGTTCTAGGAGCATACGACGGCCTGCAAAAATATTATGCAGCAAATGGACGTCCAGAAAATATAGATGGGTTTACGCCAGAACAACGTTTCTTTATGAGTTGGGCAACAGTATGGAGAACCCTCAGTCGTGATGAATCATTGCGAACGCAAGTTAAAACAGACCCACACTCTCCAGGTCAAGTGCGCGCCACTCAACCTTTACTTAACGTAGATGCTTTTTACGAAGCTTTTGACATTAAAGAAGGTGATCCAATGTGGTTAGCTCCAGAAAAACGAGTGCGTATCTGGTAAGTTTTAGATAACGAATACTAAAAAAACCGCTCATTACTGAGCGGTTTTTTTATTGATGCAATCCCAAAAATTTAAAACTTGTATTACAGCAAACTATGAATGAAGGAGTAGTCAAGAATCTCACTAAGATGGACACTATCTACTTGTTTAAATTGTTCTTCTACTGCGTTTTCATTGTATTCTGGTGGTTCTAAACCAAGAAGTGCCGCTTGCTTTGTGTAATATTCCTTTTTGACAGGGTGCTGTGGGGTCACTGCATTAAAAATATGCCCAAAAGCATCTTGAGCGATTATCGATTGTAAGATTCCTATACAATCATCTCTGTGAATCATATTAACTGGAGCATTGCCATTATTTAAACCTTTGCGCCCTGCTAGGAATCGAGTAGGATTTCTACTCCCTCCAAACAAACCTCCAAAACGAACAATACTCGTTGTAAATGATGGGCAATTAAAGAAAATTTGTTCTACTTCAAAAAGCTGTTTTGCCGCATTGCGTTCCGGCTTGGGATGGTCCTTTTCTGTAACAGTACCTTGACTATCGTCATAAACAGAAGTGCTGCTTACCAAGATGACTTTCTTAATTTGTGATGCTTCAATCTCGTGCAGAAAATGAGCCATCTTCAAGGCATAATTAGCTCCCGTATTTCCTCTTAGACCCGGCGGAATCATAATAGCTAATACATCTGTATTTTCTAAAAAACGAGTAGTTGCACCTACCGTCCCACCTTCTGTCAATACAATCCGAAAGGCTTCTAGACCATTTGCTTTTAAGGTTTTGGTTTTGGCCTGGTCTGTGACACTTCCCTTTACAGTATATCCTTTTTTAATTAATGAGGCGGCTAAGGGTTGACCGAGCCAACCCAGCCCTGCGATGGTGATATTTTTATTCATATATATTTCCCGCATAGGCGGAAATCTTGTTAAGAGATTCCAATATTCCTTTTTTTTCAAGCAAAAATATTTACACTCCTTTAAGTCGAGTTTCTATCTATTCTTTACTCACGTATACTATCTATTTTTACCTTGGTTAACTCGGCAATATCTATCGTGCGCTCTACAACAACAGCGTCGTTAGGAACAAATTGTTTGGGCATCAAATGCTCTGGCCTTGCAGAGACGGTAAACTTAGGATTATCTAGCAAGTCATAAGAGAATTCTTTGAGCGTAAATGTGGGATGCACTCCTTGCGGTACAGCAAACTTAAATTCTAGTTGGTCTCCTTGTGTCACATAGTAGCTTAATATTCCTCTGCTTCTTCGTCTCTTAAATAAGGTTTCTGTGCTGTCTGGCGCAACTACCTTTCCATTCCATTCCATATGAGCTAGTGGCGTAGTTACATCTGTATACATCCTAATTTGGTTTACCGCTCGTTGTGGAGCTATCACTAAGGCAGTGTGTCGTATTCCATCTACAACGGTGTCATTTGTAATAGTAAGAGTACTCTCCGGCAAATCAATAACCGCAGTTTCCTTAGCATAGCTATATGAGGTATTGTATTTACTGCCCGCCGCATTACCTATATACTTCGTTGCATCGTCGGGTGCATCCCCTAGATAGCCTCTAGTCCAATCATCAAGTACTTTATTATAGGTCGCCCAATACGCTTTATTGGTATCTGCATTATGATAATAGATAAGGCTATTAGGAGCTTGGCGCTCTGGGCTTGCATCAGATTTAGAATGCGCTATTGCAAAAAACAAGAATGATATCAATAAGCTTAGGATTGCAAGTATTTTCTTATTTCTAAAAAATCCTAAAACAGGCAGTAGCAATCCAAAAAGTAGCACTACAAATATCACAGAAGCAAACAAAAAATCAGGCCCGAGACCTACTGGAAAAAATTGAATCAACGGCGCAAACAGGAAAATTGCTGGAGCACATAATAACAACAATAGCATCTTATTAGGAGACTGCTGTCTAATTAATAAGAACAAGGCTGCTAATCCAAAGAACACCGGTATAATAAAAAAGGCTGCTCCTTTCAAATACACAGCAAGCAGTATATTAATGATTATCCAAATCGCGAGAGGTGCCACAATTGTACTCGCAGTATGCTGAGCTTTGGTCATTTTATGATAGATACCCATACACAAGCTAAATCCTAATAAAACAAAAGCAAGGATGTACCAATGGCCATTGTATATAAATACAGGAAGCATATCATTATAGGATGGATACAGTACTTTAATCAATTCCCATAATAGAAAAAACAAGCCTCCTCCAAGCACTAGCGTAATTAGGAAGACTCCAAATCCTCTTGTCACAGGGCTTATTGTTAAACTACCTTTTTTAAAGCCGTACACTAAAAGCATGATTAATAGTATAATAGCGATAGTAACCATAGGCCAAATCCATGAAAATGGATAGGCTACAAATTTGGCGACAGCCGTATCAAAATACACATAGTCTTCCTCCGATTTAATATCGTTCAAATCTGCCTGAGTATAATAATGCAGTAGCGGCATGATGTAAGTTCCTTGATGCTCCAAGGTGGTTCTATCTAGATTTTCATAGCTGTCATTAACGGTGTGATAATCAAAATGGTCGTCTATAAAGGCAAAGAAAAATCCATCAATATCACCATCTTCTCGCAGCACGGTTGAATCTGTATCATTAGGTAATAATTTATAAATACTGTACATCAAGGAAGTCGCCACAGGATACTCAACTCCAGCCTCTTTAAAGCCTTTAATAAGATTAGCATTCCCTCCATTAGTTTCCACAATCATATTAGATGGGCCGCCACTCCCCCTGGCTTCAAAATTAATCGCAACCCCGACATCTTTTGCCCAAGGATGTTCATTTATAAATAATTCGGCGCCATCCAGTCCTGTTTCTTCGGCGTCTGTAATGCAAATAATAATATCATTTTTAGGCGTTGCACCACTTGCCAGATAGGCGCGCACACCTTCTAATATGGTCACAACTCCCGAGCCAGCGTCACTTGCCCCTTTAGACGCACTATGTGGCGCGCTGTCATAATGCGATAATAGCATTACCGCTTTACCGTCTCCAGATCCTTTTATTCTGGCCAGAATGTTTTGAGGTTTTATGAGGTTGCTATATCCCCAAAAGTTACTCAAATTAAAACCCTCTTGCACTTCAGGTTCTAATCCCATTTTGCGAAGTTCTTGAAGGATATATTCCCTCACTTCTGCGTGAGCAGGTGTCCCCACATAATGCGCCTCCTTAGAAATTACTTTAAGTTGTTTTAAGGCTCTTTCGGTAGAGAATGCTGTTACTGGATTGTTTAAATCACTTACTTTATAAGGCATAAGCGACCTAAAACTAATATAGACCAAGAAAAGAATAAATAGCAATGATAGTATATGCGAAAGACGTTTCATTAGAAATTGGTTTAGTTCTCCTAAAATACAATTTTTAGGGTGGTTTTTTGCTTTCGCGAAAGCAAAACCTAGCACTTCTCCTTTATATTTAGTAACTTTAGAAAGAGTTATTCACTTAAAAAGAGCATATTATGGGTATTAAGAGCTTTATGGGTCGTCGCGCCAAGCAAGAAAAAGGACTGGCTACTGCCATCAAAGTGAGTGACTATATGAGTACGAACCTCATCACTTTTAGACCCGAACAATCTGTGCTAGAGGTTATGAATACCCTCATAAAGAATAAGATTTCTGGAGGCCCCGTAATCAATGAAAAGAAGGAATTGCTAGGTATTATTTCTGAAGGAGATTGTATGAAGCAAATCTCTGAAAGCCGTTACTATAATATGCCCATGGAAGATATGATAGTGGAGAAACATATGGCCCAAGAGGTAGAAACCATAGATGGCAATATGAATGTTTTTGATGCGGCTAATAAATTTGTAAACTCAAAAAGGCGCAGATTTCCTATAATAGAGCAAGGCAAGTTAATAGGGCAAATTAGCCAGAAAGATGTTTTAAAAGCAGCGCTAAAATTAAATGGGCAAACCTGGAAATAGCCTATTTATTTTCCATTTCAAACCAACGTACCATTACATTTTCCTTAAAATAGTGAAAATCATTTTTTGCCTCTAATCCTATTTTTTCTAATACGCGACAGGAAGCCCCGTGTGCAACATCTGCAAGACCGCATAATGTATTTCCGGGAAAATGGGTGAAGAAATAATCCCGAGCTGCGATAGAAGATTCTGTAGCATAACCTTTCCCCCAGTATTGTGGCATAAAACGATATCCTATGTCATAATAATTAATACGACCATTCATCTCTTCTTCAAAATTCATTTTTAAGCCAGTCCAGCCTATCCAATCGCCAGTAGATTTTTCTATAGCTGCCCATCTTCCTATGCCATACTTCTCGTATTGCATTCTAATATAATCTACATAGGCTCTTGCTTTACCCATACATTTAATAGGATTGTTTCCTAAGTATTTATGCACCAATGGATCGCTATCTAGGCGATACATATCGCCAGTGTCTGTAGGTACAATCTCTCTAAGGATTAGATGTTCTGTTTCTGCAAAAATTTTCATTGAAAGGGCTATTGGTTTTTTAGTCCCGAATTTTAGGAAAGGATTATTTTTCTGTTTTTCTTTTAACCAAAGCATAATACTCACCACCATCTATAGGCAAGTATCCTTGGTCATATACAAAATAATATACCGTACCAGCTTTAGTAGTATAGATGCTAGTAAAATAATTAAAATCAAAACCGGCTGTGACTAATTTAGTCTTAGAAGTTTTTGTTTTTTCATCTGGATTAAAAGTTTCTAGAATACGATAGTTTTTGCGCAACCTATTGTTTATGTTGCGCACTAGATTTTTACTGTCTTTGTTAAATTGATTATTATGACTATTGCGACAGCTATCACTGCAGAATTTCTTATCTGCTCTTCCAATAATTTTATTTCCACATTCTGGACATGACTTTTCCATAATTATTGTATTTCTTGCATTTGTCTAATTTGTGCTAAGGTCAATTTTCTGGGCATCACAGGAATCATTTTCAACATTATTTTTTGAGATACAGTAAGTCCTGTAATCACATTCATTTTACCTGCTAACATGCCCTTATAACCAGCAAGGGCTACTTCTTGTGCTGTAAATGTTTTATCAAAAAGCGATGTCTTATCCATTCCAGATATTTTGGCAAATCCCGTATCTGTAGCACCGGGCATAAGATTAGTTACGGTAACCTCTGTTCCTTTAAGCTCCTCCGTTAGGGCATTACTAAAGGAAGTAACAAAGGCTTTAGTAGCAAAATAGACCGCTTGCAAAGGTCCTGGCATTAGACTAGCTGTAGAGCTTACATTGAGTATGCGTCCTTGATTACGACTTACAAAATCTGGTAATAGCTTTCGCGAAAGCGCAGTTAAAGCAACCACATTGAGTTGAATCATAGCTAGATCATCTTCCCAAGCTCTTTCATGAAATTTGCCAAGACCGCCAAAACCAGCATTATTAATGAGATAATCTATGCTAATGCCTTCCTTCTTAATAATATTGTATATCTCGTGAACGGCAGTTGTATGGGTTAAATCTTTAACAATAATATGAACCTTAGTATTAAAGCTTTTTTCTAGTTCGTTTTGCAAGGACTTTAGCTTATGCTCACTTCTTGCGACAATAACCAGATTACCTCCTTTCTGGGCGTGAATCTTTGCCATTGCTCTTCCAATACCACTGCTAGCACCTGTTATTAATGCTGTTTTGCTCATTCTATTCTTGATAAATCTTAATGCTTAGTTCTCCTTTTGCATTCATATGAGCACGGTACATGCCTTCTGTATTAAACTCAAGCGCTACTTCACCCTTATTATCTATAGCAACAATCCCTCCTGTCCCGCCTAGGTCTGGAAGCTTTTTTTGAATCACTTCTGAAGCTGCGTCTTGCAAACTTAATCCCTTATACTCCATTAATGCTGAAATATCGTGCGCCACCATCGCTCTAATAAAGTACTCTCCCCATCCTGTGCTACTCACAGCACAAGTGGCATTATTTGCATACGTTCCAGCACCTATAATTGGCGCGTCACCTATACGATTGTATCTCTTATTAGTCATTCCACCTGTAGAGGTGCCTGCTGCCAGATTTCCATTTTTGTCCAAGGCGGCACATCCTACGGTTCCAAATTTACTTGCCTTAATAAAAGGGTCCATTGCAAAAGCGGCTTTCTTATTGATTTCTTCCTGTTTCATCTTTGCCTCTCGTTCCTTTACCCGTTGTAAAGATTGAAATCTGCGTTCGGTATAAAAATAACTCGGGTCTGCTATCTCAATCCCCTGTTCCTTTGCAAACTGCTCTGCTCCTTTTCCAGAAAGCATCACGTGTTCTGATTGATTCATTACAGCTACCGCAAGATTAATTGGATTCTTTATCGTGGTCACTCCTGAGATGGCTCCTGCATTTAGTGTTTTACCATCCATAACGGAGGCATCAAGTTCGTTGGTCTCGTGATTAGTAAACACGGCCCCTTTAGCAGCATTAAATAAAGGACTATCCTCCATGACATTAATTGCTGCTGTAACGGCATCCATACTAGCACCTCCTTTTTCAAGTATGGAATGACCTGCCAGTATAGCCTCCTTCAGTTTTTCGTGATACGCATTCTCTAGCGAATCACTCATATTCTTTTTAAGAATTGTTCCTGCTCCTCCGTGAATGACTAAGCCAAAATTTTCATTAGCATCTGTCTGCGCCTTTGCCTTTGACAAAGATGTGGTATCAGCATTTGTGCATGAAAATAGGCACAGACAAAAAAGTAAAACTGTAAATAAACGTCCTTTCATAATAATATTTCTTTGATACCTTCTAAGATAAGGAGAAATAATTGTCATTTGTCGTTCTTAACAAACGTTTAGGCTATAAAATATTTATATTTTAAACTAAAACACTTACCTAATTGTGTATTTCATCGATTAAATACACTTTTATGCCGTTTAAACGATTTTACTTCTATATATTTGATTCATCATAAAACCCCAAATTATGAAATTGATCAACCTAAGTCTCGGTGCCTTTTTGGCATTCGTATTATTTACGGCATGCAGCCCTGAAAGTGATGAAAATCCAATCTTAACAGCAGACTTTTTCAATGTAGAAAATGTCGAAAACAATCATGAATTCGTTCAAGAAGTCCTTGAAGTGGTAAATGAATATCGATCCAGCATTGGATTATCTCCTTTAGCCGAACATGAAACATCTGAAATGCTGGCATTAAGCCACTCTGCATACATGGTAGAACAGAGAAAAGCAAGTCACGATAATTTCTTCCAAAGATTAGATTACCTCCGTAGTCAAGGAGCAGATATCGTAAGCGAAAATGTCGCTTTTGGATTTCAATCTGCAGAAAGTGCTTTACAAGGTTGGATAGATAGTCCATCTCACAAAGCAGCATTGGAAGGAGATTTCACACATACAGGAATAGCTGTTGTGGCAACAGAAAATGGTATAAAATACTATACACAGCTTTTTGTAAAGCAATAAGAAACCCCAAATCATTTTTGATTTCAACCCTGTTCAAGGACTTCTTGGCAGGGTTTTTTTTATGTTGTACTTTTATAGAAACACTTAATGAATCATGGCAATCGCACCTCCTTTTAATTTAACCCAATGGATACTAGAGAATAGAGAATCATTAAAACCACCTGTGGGCAATAAAAATTTATATAAAGATGCTGGTGATTATATTGTAATGATTGTAGCTGGACCTAATGCCCGCAAAGATTATCATTATAATGAAACAGAAGAACTTTTTTACCAACTGGAAGGAACTATAGAAGTACATATTCAGGAAAATGGAGAGAAGAAGACGATGAAATTGGGACCTGGAGACATGTACCTCCATCCAGCTAAAGTTCCTCATTCTCCAGTGCGCCATAAAGGATCTATTGGATTGGTTATAGAACGCAAACGTGAAGATATTAACGCAAAGGATGGTTTGTTGTGGTTTTGTGACAATTGCAATACTAAGTTATACGACGTATACTTCCCTCTTACAGATATTGAGAAAGATTTTCTAGGCCACTTCAAGTCTTTTTATGGGAGTGAGAGCAAACGCACATGTACTAATTGCGGGGAGATTATGCCGGTAGATGAACGGTTTACGGTAAATGAATAGTTGATTTATGCTTTTGCGAAAACAAAACATTTCAAATCCCCTCAGAATATATTAAAAAGCATAAGCTTTTCTTCTTGAAACTTATGAGAATCTGTATCTTCGAAAATGATTTCTTTAACTATAACAATGAGATAGTTATAAGTAACTAATTTTTCTAATCGCGAAGTGTGGAATTTTAATTCTTCCCTTGCGGAAATAAAAAACAATGAGCACAGTAGCAACAGATTTTGGAATGGACCAAGCAATGAAAATTCTTGGACTAAAAGATATAAATGAAGGAACCTCAACAGGACAAGAAAATTTTGGTAATGGAGATATTATTGAGTCCTATTCTCCTGTAGACGGAAAATTAATTGGTAAAGTTAAAACTACTTCTAAAGCAGATTATGAGCAGGTAATGAAAGCCGCTACATCAGCCTTTAAAAATTTTAGAACAATGCCTGCTCCATTAAGAGGAGAGATTGTAAGACAGTTTGGAGAAAAATTACGTGAAGTAAAAGAACCTCTAGGAAAACTAGTTTCCTATGAAATGGGTAAATCCTATCAAGAAGGTTTAGGTGAGGTGCAAGAAATGATTGATATCTGTGATTTTGCAGTAGGTCTTTC
>JALZVV010000207.1 GCA_023299935.1 Dokdonia sp. | reverse complement strand
GTTCTCTAATTTTAAAGCCTTGGCCATTGTATAACTAACGCCGGTAGGCATATTATCTAAGGCAGTATGGATGGCGTAGATGGCAACATCATTTTTAATCGCTTTAATAACTGCTCGTTCTACATAGTTGCTGCCATTTAATTGTTTTAATCCACTAAAAATGATAGGATGAAAGCAAACGATAAGATTGCAGTTTTTTGACACGGCTTCATCTACAATATGCTCCAAGGCATCGTGGGCAACGAGAATATTAGTCACTGCAGTGGTCGCATCTCCAACAAGCAGGCCCACATTATCAAAATCTTCTGCTTGAGCGAGTGGTGCCCATTGATCTAATAGTTTACTTATATCTTTTACAGTCATAAAACGTTCTTATGAGGTAAAGATAAAAATTATACCTTCGTCATCTATGAAGCACTTGCGTAAATTATTATTTCCTTTTTCTGCACTATACTATGGTAGTATGTGGGTAAGGAATTTTTGTTTTGACAAAGGCTTTTTTTCTTCTAAGTCTTATGATTTCCCTGTAATTTGCGTGGGTAATTTAAGTACAGGCGGAACGGGAAAAACACCTATGACTGAGTACCTAATACGTTTATTAAAAGGCAAAACTTCTTTAGGTGTGCTCAGTAGAGGGTATGGCCGTAAAACAAAAGGCTATATAAAGGTTGATAAAACACAAGATGCTATTGCGGTAGGTGATGAACCTTTGCAATACGCCACTAAATTTGATGATATACAAGTCGCAGTTTGTGAAGACCGAAGGCTAGGAATAAACAAATTAAGAAGTGGTGGGTTCCCTCCGGAAGTGATTGTATTAGATGATGCATTCCAGCATAGAAGGGTGACTCCTGGTTTCTCAATACTACTTACGTCTTACAGTGCGCTGTTTTATGATGATTTTATATTACCGGTAGGCAATTTAAGAGATTTACGTCATCAAGCAAGAAGAGCAGACGCTATTGTTATTACTAAAAGCCCAGTAACACTTACAATTGATGAGCAAGATTTGATTAGGAACAAGATTACTAAATATTCTCATAGCCCGGTTTACTTTGCGACTATACAATACAGCGATAAAGCGCATAGTCTTAATGGCCCAACTGCGCTCGCAGCATTTAAAGATAAGGAGGTGACGCTGGTAACTGGTATTGCAAATCCGGAACCATTAGTAGCTTATCTCAATAAGCAAAATCTTAAGTTTACGCATAAACGCTATAGAGATCATTATAATTTTACAGCTGGTGATATCGCAGGCTTAGAAGCCTGTTCTTGCATATTAACTACAGAAAAGGATTATATGCGCTTGCAATCTAAGCTTAACAATGAAAAGTTGTTTTACCTACCTATTTCTACTAGTTTTCTGGGGAATGATAACAAAAGGTTTGAGAAGCAACTACTGGACTATGCAGTAATTTAAGATACTACGTTTGCATTTTTTAACCCGTTATGAATTTTCTGGAAGAATTCTTCAATCTTATAGGGCTTAGGAATAATATCATTTAAACCAGCCTCGTGAAAACTATTGATGTTTTCATCTATGGTGACTGCCGTAAGTGCAAGAATAGGAATCTCTTTATTAAAAAGGCGAATACGTTCTGTGGCTTGTAGTCCACTTATACCAGGCATATGAATATCCATTAGGACTAAGTCGTACTCTTCTGTGCGTACCTTCTCTACAGCAATTTCACCATTATCTGCAACATCACAAATCATCTTGTTTTTCTCAAGAATCTTGCGTGTAATCATTTGATTAATTTTATTGTCCTCTACCACAAGAATCTTGCGATTCTCTAGAGCTACATAATCTACATCATAGATGATGTTGTGAGGATTCTTCTCATTGTCTGACAATTCGCTGAGCTTGTATTGAATGTCAAAAGCAAATTTTGAACCTTTACCTAAAGTACTTTCTAAAGTGATTCTACTATTGAGTAAGTCTAAAAGATTTTTTACAATAGATAAACCAAGTCCTGTTCCTCCAAATTTCCGGTTTATAGCTACTGAACCTTGGGTGAAGTTCTGAAAAATATTTTTTTGTTTTTTCTTAGAAATTCCTTCGCCAGTATCTTCTATTTCAAAGTGAAGATTAATCGTTTGACTAGTTTCCTTTACCTTTTGAACACGCACAAAGACTTCACCGTCTCGGGTAAATTTAACGGCATTCCCTACGAGATTAATAAGAATTTGAGATATCATTAATGGATCTCCTAATAGACTTTCGGGGATGTCCTTGTCAAACTCAAAATGAAGTTTGTTGTTCTTGTCCTTAGCAGATTTCTCTAAGGCAAATAATACATCTTTAATGCGTTTTTCAAGATTAAAAGGGGTTTGTTCTACTTCTACTTTATTTGCTTCTAGTTTATTTAAATCAAGGATGTTATTAATGAGGGATAATAAATACTCTCCAGAAAATTTAAGAGAATCCAAATGCTTTTTTTGCTCTTCATTAGGGTTTTCACTCAATAAGAGATGCGTTAATCCTGTGACTGCATACATAGGAGTTCTAAGCTCGTGAGTAATTGTAGATAGGAACTGCGCTTTTACCATTGAGGCCTTCTCAGCATTATCTTTTGCAATAATAAGCTCTGTATTTCTAGCTTGCAGCAACTCATTAGCTTTAGCTCTTAAATTATTGTTTTTGTATAAAGACAGGATAAGAAGTGATAATAATGAAATCATAGATATGATAATCACTTTTACAAACATCTTACCTTTTTCACGATTTTTTTGCTCTCGCGCAATGTCTTTGGTTAGGTTTTGGGTTAGAGGTGCTTTTTCAGCCTCGTTCAGTTGTATTGATTTTAATTCAGCTATTGCCGGAGAATTCATTGAATCCTTTAGGTTAGTATATAAAGCAGACTGTTTTTCTACTTCGGCCTGATTGTTTTGCTTTTTTGCAATTGCTACACTTAATTTGTACGACTGTAAAAGTAAGGCAGTAAATCCATCGGCTTTACTGATTTCCTGTGCTTTAGCTATGGCTATTGCCGCTTGGTCATACTGCTGTGTTCCAATTAAGGCACTAACTTTATGATCGTAGCTCAATGCAGATAAATAGCTGTTTTTAGCAAAGCCCGCTTGTTTAATAGCTGAGTCGTATTCTTCATTAGCAAGACTATAATCTTCCTTATTTAAGGCAATATTTCCTTTATTAATATGTATTCTTGATTCTAAGTCTGGCCTTACTGCTTTCTTAAGTTGGTCATTTGCTAGGTCTAAATACTCTTGTGCTTTATCATATTTTTTATCCAGTATTTCAATTTCTGAAGCAGTAATATAACTTTGACCTAGGCCTTCATAATCATCTGTTTCCTTTTGAGTGGCTATGGCTTTGGTATTTTCTATTCGTGCATTGCCTAATTCTTTTGCCTGCAAATAGATTTTAGATAAGGTATTGGTTGTTATCCCTATGTAATTTTTATTTTGAATCTCGTGTGCTAGTTCTCGCGCAGTTTCTAATAAGGCAATAGATTTAGAGAAATCTGAAGATGAGATTGCTGTTACTGCGACATTAAGAAGAGAGTCAATTTTCTTATTGGTAATATCAAGAGTCGCTTCCTCTATTTCTTGAGCCTTCAAGGCTCCTGATACCATAACCAAAAGGCCAAAAATAATAGGTGCTAAATACCGAGTCATAGGGTGGTTTCTCAGGGCTAAATATATGCTATTTATTAGAAATTTTCATTGCTAGGTCTATTAATCTACTAGAGTATCCCGTTTCATTATCATACCAACCAATTATTTTCACCATTTTTCCAATCACAGAAGTCATTTGAGAGTCATAGACACAAGAGTGTGTATTCCCTATTATATCAACAGATACAAGAGGGGTGCTAGTGTATTCTAGAATGCCTTTGTAATCATTTTTTGCGGCTTCTTGTATTGCTTTATTTATAATGTCTGCGGTTGTCTCCTCTTGAACATTAAGCGTGATATCTGTTAACGAACCATTAGCTACAGGTACTCGTATCCCGCATCCTCCTATAACATCACTTAAATGCGGAAAAATTCTTGTTAAAGCCTTTGCTGCTCCGGTAGTTGTAGGTACAATGCTTTGTCCCGCCGCGCGAGCTCTGCGTAAATCAGGATGGGGTTGATCGTGCAAACTTTGGTCAGTTGTGTAAGAATGTACTGTTGTGATATAAGCCTGTTCAATCGTGCAAATTTCATCTATAATTTTGAGTAATGGAGCGGCATTATTTGTGGTACAAGAAGCATTAGAAACGATGCGTTCTGACCCATCCAAGATTTCTTCATTAACTCCCATCACGACCATTTTTATTGAGTTGTCAGCCGGCGGTACAGCGAGAATAACCTTCTTTGCTCCGCTTTCTAAATGTAGGGTAAGTTGGTTTCTTGTTTTAAATTTTCCAGAAGACTCGATCACAATATCAGGGGCAATTTCAGCCCAGGGAATAGTGTTAATTTTACTTGCACCATACATGGGAATTTCTTTGTTATTTACAAGGAGTAAATTGTGGTGTGTTTCGCTTTCGCGAAAGCGTACTTCTTCAGAAAAAATACCGTGAATACTATCATACTTTAGTAAGTGACTCAGGGTAGCTGCATCTGCCACATCATTAATGGCGACAACCTCAATATTAGGATGCATAAATGCCTGCCTAAAAAAGGTGCGGCCTATTCTGCCAAAACCGTTTATAGCAACTTTTATAGTATTCATGACAGGCTTAAAGGAGATGTTTTTGTGCTTTGTAAGAAGATCTTACTAAAGCGCCACTTTCTACATGTCGAAAGCCCATTTCTAAGCCAATAGTTTCATATTTTTTAAACTGATCTGGTGTAATAAACTGTTTAACTGGCAGGTGCTTCTTTGAGGGTTGTAAATATTGACCTATCGTTACTATGTCTACATGCATTGCTCTTAAGTCTTCTAGGGTTTTGATAACTTCATCTTCTCTTTCACCTAAACCTAGCATTATACCTGTTTTTGTACGATTGATTCCTTGTTCTTTAAGGTATTTAAGTATGCCTAAACTACGTTCATATTTAGCTTGGATACGCACTTCGCGAGTAAGGCGCTTTACAGTTTCCATATTGTGAGATACCACTTCTGGATTTACAGCGACGATGCGGTCAAGTAAATCTTCTCTTCCTTGAAAATCCGGAATAAGCGTTTCTAGTGTAGTCTCAGGATTCATCCTTCTAATGGCTTTTACCGTTTCTCCCCAGATTATAGTTCCCATATCCTTAAGATCATCTCTATCTACTGAGGTCACTACTGCGTGCTTGATGTTCATTATCTTAATGGAACGAGCAACCTTTTCTGGTTCTTCCCAGTCTACGGTTTCTGGTCTTCCGGTTTTTACACCACAAAAACCGCAAGAACGTGTACAGATATTACCTAGAATCATGAAGGTAGCCGTTCCTTCACTCCAGCATTCTCCCATATTAGGGCAACTGCCAGAAGTGCAAATGGTGTGCAGATCATATTTATCTACTAAACCTCGTAACTCTGTGTATTTTTTTCCTGTAGGTAATTTAACTCTTAACCATTTAGGCTTTGGGGTTCTAACAGGAGGTGTGATGACTTCTTGCATGGCTTTTTATAAGTAGCACAAAGATACAATAAGTAGGATGGAAAAAATAAAAGGCTTTCTTAAAAAAGGAGTTGAATTTCTTTTAAGTCATATTCATTAACAATCTCATCTTCTTCTAATACAACAAGCTTGCCCAGTTGAGTTACGCCTTGAATAATACCTGTAAACTGCGTATTGTCTTTTTTTCTGAAAGTAGAGGGTGAACCATTTCTAAATAAGAATTGCTCATAATCCTTTTTAATAATGTCAAACTCTTTATCTAATAACAATTTTACGTAGTAATGAAACTGTTGTAATAGCATTTTAAGAATCTCTTCTAATTCAAAATGAATGCCTGTTTCGTTTTTGATAGATGTAATGCCTTGTAATTCAGTCCATTTTACTTGATTAACATTGAGGCCAACGCCTATAATCATAGCGTCAAGTTTTCCTTTTTTTATGATACTTTCTATTAGAATCCCACATATTTTTTTCTTGTCTGACAATATGTCGTTTGGCCATTTGACACGTACCTTTTTTATCAATAATTTTTCTAAAACATCTTTTACGGCTAGAGATGCGGCCATTAAGGCATAGAATTGCTCATTTATTTGAAGACGTTCTATCTTTCTAAATACACTGAAGGTGAGGTTTTTGCCTTTCTCTGCAGACCAAGAAGTGCCCATTTGACCCTTACCTTTAGTCTGCTCCATAGCCCAGACTACGGTGTCTTCTTCGAGGCCTTTTTCTTTGAGCAATAACTTTAAATAGTCATTTGTGGAATCAATGGTACGAAGTTTGTCAATTTGTAAATGCACAGGAGACATATTTAAACTTATGTTAAGAAAGTGTATTACGGTAAATTTGTGATAACTTTGTGTAAATAAAAGGATTTAATGGCAAAAAAAGAAAAAAGCATAGACCAATTAATCACTAAAATTGTTGAGGGAATTGAAGAGGTGAAAGGGCAGCAAATTGATATACTAGATTTGCGAGAAATTGAAAATACGGTTTGTGACTATTTCATAATATGCAATGGTACTTCTAATACGCAGGTTGCGGCTATCGTAAACTCAGTACAAAAGATTGTAAGTAAATCAATTCAAGAAAAGCCGTGGCACATTGAAGGAATGGAGAATCAAGAATGGGTTCTTATGGATTATATCAATGTGGTGGTCCATGTCTTCCAAAAACAGATTAGAGAATACTACGATATAGAGAGTCTTTGGGGAGATGCAAAAACTACAACAATAGCATAGGCTATTTAAAAGGAATTAAATGTCAAAAGAAAAGAAAACACCACAAGGGGATAAACCTAAATTCAGTAATTATTGGATTATAGGTCTTATCGTAACAATGTTTCTTGCCATAAGTTTATTTAATGGTGGAAGTGGTTTAAACGACCCAAAAAAAACATCGCTTCACGATTTTGAAGAATACTTACTGGATGGTGATGTAGACCACGTTGAGATAGTAAATAAGCGTATAGCTAAGGTTTACTTAACTGCTGAGGCAGAAACTAAGGAGGTTCATAAAAAAGGAAGAAATACATCTTTCTTAGCTCCATCTGCAGATGCTCCAGATTATAAGTTTGAGTTTGGTGATCTACAAAACTTTGAAAACGATTT
>JALZVV010000206.1 GCA_023299935.1 Dokdonia sp. | reverse complement strand
AACAGAACAAGAGCTTTTCTCTTTAGAAGAATTAATAAGCGCTTTTGATCTACAGAAAGTAAATAAAGCAGGTGCCAAGTTTGACCCAGAAAAAACCAAATGGTTCCAACAGCAATATCTTCAGCTAGCAGATAATGCTGCTATCTCTGCTTCTTTTATGCAATTACTGCAAGAAAAGGGAGTTGACACAACACAAGACTATGTGGCTAAGGTGGTCGATTTAATTAAAGAACGTGCAACTTTTGTAGCTGATTTATGGGACTTGGGAGGCTTCTTTTTTCAAGCGCCACAAGAGTTTGATGCCAAGGCCTCTAAAAAAGCCTGGAAAGAGGATACGTCAAACCTTATGACTCAAGTTAAAGATGTTTTAGATGGAGTTACTAATTTTAATGCAGCAGAAGTACAACAGACTGTTAAAGACTGGATAGTTACTAACGAACTAGGTTTTGGAAAAGTCATGCAGCCCTTAAGGTTGAGCCTCGTGGGTGCTATGCAAGGACCCGATGTATTTGAAATTGCTGCTGCTATTGGTAAACAAGAAACTATTGCTCGTATAGAAAAAGCAATATCAACTTTATAGATAAAAGACAATACCTCCTGATATAATGGAGTTAGTTGCACTAAAATCCGTGCTGGTAGCAAGGGGGTCTGTAAAATCTTGATCGCTATATTTTCCAAAAAAATTAGTCAATCCATATTGATATTGTACTGTAAATCGTACGCTTTCAAAACCTCCGGTAATGGCAACTACAGCAAAAGGGTTAATGCGGGAGACTTCTTGCAGTTCTCCTGCAGTAAGTGTGGTATAACCATTTACAATATTAGATTCTTGACCACTATCGTCTAAAGCCATCCTCCCATTTACGAGTAAAGCCGGGCCAATATCTATCGCTAGATTTTGCCCTATGAGGTTGTAACTAGCTAAAACATTTAATTGCGCACCTATGATTGTAAAACTCGTGCTGTCATCTTGTAAGCCACTAGGTCCGCGAGTTCCTATCTCTGATTTCACACTTAAAAAATCGATGCCATATACCATTCCCCAATTGTTATACAAGCGCCCTCGGGTAGTGAATCCTCCTAAAAAACCCTCTCCTCCGCTCGCTTGAACATTATCAGTATCTATACTAAGGGCAGCATATTTACCTTGTAAACCTAAACGGTTATACTGTCCATTTTTATAATAAGATTGGCCATAGCTCGCACAATAGGCTAAAATTGAGCAAATAATAAAAAGGTGTGGTCTCATCGTTCGTGATTAATTGTGGGCTAGTTAATAAGAGATCAAAGATACTTCTTGTTCTACACTTTGAACTTTTTTTGAGATAAAGTGTTACGTTTAACACGTTTGATAGACGTATCTATAGTATCTTAGGGATATAAAATGAGCAAAATCACTAACCTTAAAAAAATTAAACTATGGGAACATTCATAATACCTGCTTTATTATTTTTTGGCATAATTATTCTTCTCTCAGGAATATTTATGGTAAAACAACAAACGGCTGCCATTGTTGAGCGCTTCGGAAAATTTATAGGAACGCGTCATTCTGGACTACAATTTAAAATTCCAATATTTGATAAAATTGCGGGACGTATCAATCTCAAAATCCAACAGCTTGATGTAATTATAGAGACCAAAACTAAAGATGATGTGTTTGTACGTCTTAAAATATCTGTACAATTTCAGGTACGTAAAGATAAAGTATATGATGCCTTCTATAAACTAGAAAATCCACACGATCAGATTACTTCATACGTTTTTGACGTGGTGCGTGCAGAAGTACCTAAAATGAAACTAGATGATGTTTTTGAACGTAAAGATGATATTGCTATTGCAGTAAAACGAGAACTTAATGAAGCGATGTCTAGCTACGGTTTTGATATTATTAAAACCCTAGTAACAGATATTGACCCTGATTTACAAGTAAAAGAAGCAATGAACCGTATTAATGCGGCAGAACGTGAGAAGGTGGCTGCAGAGTTTGAAGCAGAAGCAGACCGTATAAAAATTGTAGCAAAAGCTCGAGCAGAAGCAGAGTCTAAACGTTTACAAGGTCAAGGTATTGCAGACCAACGTCGTGAGATTGCTCGTGGTCTAGAAGAGTCTGTAGATGTATTAAATAATGTAGGTATTAACTCTCAAGAAGCATCTGCGCTTATTGTTGTTACACAGCATTATGATACCTTACAATCTATGGGTGAGCAAACAAACTCTAACCTTATCCTTATGCCTAACTCTCCTCAAGCAGGAAGTAATATGCTTAATGATATGATTACTTCTTTTGTAGCTTCTAATCAGATAGGAGAACAAATGAAAAAGGATAATGCTAAGAAAGGTATTGGCCCTAAAAAAGAGAAAGAGTAAAGGTATCTTTACTTTATATAAAAAAGGCTCTGAAATCATTCAGAGCCTTTTTTATTTTTATCTAATTGCTACATCTTGTAGCAACTCGTTTTTATCTTCTTTTGCTTTTTGGATAAATTCTTCGGCGCCAGGAATATTAGAAATTTCTTTTGAGTGCGCTTTCGCGAAAGCATACAAACTTACAATTCCCGCCATACGCGTTCCTACTTTCTTAGAAGCGGTACCGAAGAAACCTATGACCTCTTCCTGAGTAAGTGTGCCCGCTAGCTTCTCAATATCGGAAATCGTGGCTAAACGCTTCTCTTCTGGAAGGTTAGCAAGTTTTTTACCAAGCTTATTAATAGTACTTAATGCACTTGCTTGTTGTTGTTGTTGCGGCTTAGGCTGTCCTTGTTCTGGTTGTTGCTTAGGTTTTTGTTTAGCCCAAGAATCACGCAATCCAACCGTACGGTTAAAAACTAAATTTTGAGGAGAGCTATCTAAGTCTACATTAAAATACCCTAATCTTTGAAATTGGAAACTATCGCCAACAGTAGCATTTGCCATAAAAGGTTCAAGATATCCTGTAATCACTTTAAGGCTATCTGGGTTTATAAAACTTATAAAATCTTTTTCCGGATCACCATCTGGGGACTCATTATTAAATAAACGATCATACAAACGCACTTCTGCCTTAATAGCGTGCTGTATAGAAACCCAATGCAAAGTTCCCTTTACGGTGCGCTTAGAAGCTTCTGTACCGCTTCCTGACCGACTTTCTGGATCAAACGTACAATGTATTTCTGTAATTGTACCAGAAGCGTCTTTAACAACACTTTCTCCTTTTATGATATAGGCATTTTTTAAACGCACTTCACTCCCTAATGTGAGTCTAAAGTATTTATTTCCAGCATCTTCTTTAAAATCTTCGCGCTCTATATATAATTCTCTAGAAAAAGGAACGTAACGAGTTCCTGCACTAGGATCTTCTGGGTTATTATCTGCTTCTAAAACTTCTTCATTCCCTTCTGGATAATTAGTAATTACCAGTTTTACAGGATCTAAAACACCCATCACACGTGTGGCTATCTTATTTAAGTCTTCACGTATATTAAATTCAAGAAGGGATACATCTATCACATTCTCCCGTTTTGCAACCCCCACTTTATCTACAAAATTACGCAATGCAACAGGAGTGTATCCTCTACGACGCAATCCAGAAATGGTAGGCATACGAGGATCGTCCCAACCTGTTACCACACCTTCTTCTACTAGACGCAACAACTTGCGCTTACTCATAATGGTGTAATTAAGATTTAAACGAGCAAACTCTCTTTGCTTAGTACGTAAATCCTTTCCTGTATATACTTGATCTAAAAACCAATCGTATAATTTACGATGGGGCTTAAACTCTAACGAACATAAACTATGAGAAATTTGTTCTATATAATCACTCTCTCCGTGTGTCCAATCATACATAGGATAGATGCACCAAGCATCTCCTGTGCGGTGATGTTCTTTATGCAATATGCGATACATAAGCGGGTCACGCATAAGCATATTAGGATCTTCCATATCAATCTTTGCACGTAAAACGTGCTCTCCTTCCTTAAACTCCCCTGCTTTCATACGCTCAAAGAGATCTAAATTCTCTGCTACAGAACGGTCTCGATAAGGGCCAGCAACACCCGCTTGTGTAGGCGTTCCTTTCTGCTCTGCCATTTCTTCACTAGACTGACTATCTACATAAGCTTTTCCGTATTTGATAAGCAGCACTGCCCAATCATATAATTGCTGGAAATAGTCACTAGAGAAACATACTTTATCCCATTTATACCCTAACCAAGATACATCTTCTTTAATGGCATCCACATACTCTTGCTCTTCCTTAGCAGGATTAGTATCATCAAAACGTAAGTTTACTGGAGCATCATACTTCTCCCCTAACCCAAAACTTATCCCTATTGCCTTACAGTGCCCAATATGCAAATACCCATTAGGCTCTGGCGGAAAACGAAAACGCAATTGCTCACGAGTATATCCATTAGCCAGATCGTCTTCTACTATTTGCTCTAAGAAATTCAATGATTTATGCGCTTCACTCATAATTGTAAAATCAAGGTGCTAATTTACTAAAAAGGCTTTGGTCCTATACTAGTCATATACCTCATTGTAACAAAATATATTAAAACCACACCAATAGAGAAACATCTCTTATGAAAAACATAAACTATACTTGTCCTAAATGTGGTAATACCTCTTACCAAATTGGCCAAATGCGAGCTACAGGAGGAACTTTATCTAAAATATTTGACGTGCAAACCGAAAAATTTAGCTCGGTTACTTGCCAAAAATGTACCTATACTGAGTTTTACAAAACCAAAACAAGTGGATTAAGCAATGTTTTTGACTTCTTTACCAGTTGATACGTACCTTTGTTGCAAATCATATAATCACGCTTTCGCGAAAGCAAGAGTTGTAGACTAATAACCGCAAGTAAGGCAAAGAGATCAAAGAAAATGGACACTATAAAAGTTACAAATATTAGAGTATATGCCTATCACGGCTGCCTCACTGAAGAAACCAAAATAGGATCTGATTATCTCGTCAATGTATCCGTTACGGCAAATCTTTCTAAAAGTGCGGCTTCTGATAAATTGGAAGACACGGTAGATTATGTGTTCTTAAATCAAGTCGTTAAAGAAGAAATGGCTGTTGCTTCTAAACTTTTAGAAGTTGTTGGCTCTCGTATTTTAGAGCGATTTTTAAGGGAAAGTCCCTTAATTCATAAGGCAACCGTTGCTATTTCAAAACTAAATCCTCCTATAGGCGGCGATGTAGAAATGGTCACCGTTGAGCAAAGTAAATCTCGCTAAAAGGCGTATTGTAGCAACTAATATCTATTGTAAGAAGTGTTGTTCTTTATTCTAAAAAATAAGTACATTTGCAACCAACCTAAATAAGGTGCCGTGGCCGAGTGGCTAGGCAGTGGTCTGCAACACCATCTACAGCGGTTCGAATCCGCTCGGCACCTCAAAAAAAAGCCTCCGTGAATTGGAGGCTTTTTTGCTTTATAAACTAACCTGAACCCTAAGCTATTTGTCTTCACGCAGGCGTTCCAAACCATCTTTTATATTAAGTTTATCGCTAGGAAGAAATCCTTTAGTCACTAGCACTAGTCCGCAAATTATTAAAATCAAACCTAGTAGTTTTTTAACTAAAAATATACGTCTTGACGTGAGGTATCTTTTAAGTTGCTTGGCTAATAATATCTTGCCAAGATCAATAATAAAATAAGTAGCAAGCATAAAACCTAAAAAAGTAAATAAGCGTGTAGGGTCATTATCTACTGTTGGACCCACAACTATTATTACTCCTAGCCAGATTACTAATACACCAATATTAATAAAGTTAAGCAAGAAGCCCTTTACAAATAATTGTAGATATCCATTCTTTATATTTTTGTTTCGGGAAGGATCTAAAGTAGCCCGCGTAGGCTTTTTTAAATACATCATTATTCCGTATACTGCTAATATGGCTCCGCCAAACACGTAGAGGCCTGGGGCATTACTTAGATTTTCTAATAACTGATAACTACTCGCATAAGCAAATGCAATAAAAAAAACATCTGCAATAAGCACCCCAAAATTAAAAGACAGCGCTGCTCTAAATCCTTTTGTAGCAGCTGTTTCCAGCAACACAAAAAATACTGGGCCAATCATAAAGGCTAGAACCAGTCCTGAGGTAAATGCCGCTGGAAAATCTTGAAACATAGAAATAGTGTGCTTTACACAAAGTTAGGTAAAAGCAATTCAAAAAAGAAAAGGATGCTATATCACAAGCATCCCCTTATTCTATGATTATTGAGTATATTTTTACATAATCTTTATTCTCCCTCCAAAAGTGCGTTTACGGTTTACCTTTTCTGGATTTCCATACACTACCACATCGCCTCCTGCGCGTATCACGATATCGACTTTTTTAGAAGCATAGGCCTCTACTTCACCGCCCGCTTGTACAAAGATATCTGCTCGTTCTGTCTTAAGGTCTCGTCCCTCAAAAGAGCCTCCTGTATTTACCGTTATGTCTTGTTCCTGAGAAATACCACTGGCCTCTATTATACCTCCTGTAACCGCTCTAAAGTTTGCCTCCCGCACTTGCAACCCTACTTTAATTCTTGCTCCTTCCTGCATTTTTATTTCTATTTCATCTTGCTCTATCAACTCATTACTCGTAATTTCTGCTCCTTCATTGCCATCTATAATTTCTAAATTGTTGTAATAGACATTCACAAAAGTATTGTTACCATCAAAAATAAGGTCAAACTCCATCCTTATTTTAAGCTTACCATCTTTATTAATTACTTGTACCTGACTAGCATCCTCTCCAGAAATGACAACTTTATTTTCTTTAGACTTTACAAGGTTAACTACAATGCGGTCAAATACTTTAACCTCAGTAAAATCGCCTACATTTTTAGTAATTGGATTTTGTGCCAAGCCTATGGCTGTTATTAGTAGTGTAAAAAGGATAGTAATTATCTTCATCTTGTTTTGTTTGATATAAAGACAGAGGCTTCTTTTAAGTGTTACAGTGTTATTAACTATTATGTGTCATTCCATTTTGTTTTGATTTCAAATCTTGCCGTTTAATATATTTAATAATCATATACGAACTGATAATAATATTTAAGCCTAAATAAAGCATTCCCACAATAAGCAGTTCATAAAAAGAAGGGGGGAATTCATTAAACTCTCTCAATTCTGATAGTAATGCAAGAATCATATAGAGGCTTAATAGCAAAAAAAGTCCAGCGATTGCAACACCCGTCACTGCTTTTTGATAAACTAATTGCAGGCCTAGAATTCCTAATAAGGCTATCGCAATATAATTAAATACTGTTCCTGTAAAAAACCAATAAAACAAGACAGAAGCAATAAGGTATAGTTCTGGAATATAGGTTTTATATTTTTTGAACATAGATTTATTATATATTAAAGAAACGTCGAGGTCGGGTTCTTTATTTTATTTATCCCTGCGTTGTAAGATTAATTCTTTCTTTAGACCCTTAGAGAGGCTCAGGGTGACGTCAAGTTTGCTTTTAGAAAAATTACTCCTTCACTCCTACTAACCAAAAATCAAGCTGTTTCTTTACAAGATCTGCATTCTTGACTTTTACCATGACTTCATCACCTAGTGTAATCTGATGATGTGTATTCTTGCCTACAATAGAATAGGTGTCTTGATCAAACTCATAATGATCATCTTTAATATCTCGTAAACGCACCATTCCTTCACACTTATTCTCAATAATCTCTACATAAATACCCCATTCTGTAACGCCAGAAATAACGCCCAAAAATTCTTTATCTTGATGATCTTGCATATACTTTACCTGCATATACTTAATACTATCTCGCTCAGATTTTGTAGCAAGCTGCTCCATATTACTAGAGTGTTTACACTTCTCTTCGTATTCTTCTTGATTAGCAGGTTTCCCGCCATCAAGATAGTGTTGTAATAAACGATGTACCATTACATCTGGATAACGACGTATAGGAGATGTAAAGTGAGAGTAGTAATCAAATGCAAGTCCGTAATGCCCTATATTATCTGTTGAGTATACCGCTTTACTCATCGTACGAATCGCAAGGGTATCTACCATATTTTGTTCTTTCTTACCATTTACATCTACTAATAATTTATTAAGTGATGCGGTAGTACTTTTGCGATCTTTTAAGTTAAGTTTATATCCAAAATTACCCACAACTTTTTCTAGAGCGGCTAGTTTCTCATCATCCGGTTCGTCATGAATACGGTATACAAAAGTCTTTTTTGGAGCTTGTTTTCCTATAAATTCTGATACTTTACGATTAGCAAGTAACATAAACTCCTCTATAAGTTTATTTGCATCTTTTGAGGTTTTAAAGAAAACCCCTGTTGGGTTTGCATCTTGGTCTAGGTCAAATTTTACTTCTACTTTATCAAAAGATATTGCGCCATCTTTCATACGCTGGCGACGCATAATTTTTGCTAGTCTATCGAGTTCTAGAGTAGCAACTGCTAATTCTTCAGGAATGGAATATGCTTCTTCCGTAAGCGAAACGTCCTTTGGGATGGTTGTATTTAAAGACCCTTTAACAGGCTCAGGGTGACAACTAACTTCTTTATTTTGATCAATAATGGCCTGTGCCTCTTCATAGGCAAAGCGGGCATCACTATAGGTTACGGTGCGCCCGAACCATTGGTTTTTAATTTTCGCGGAAGCGGGATCTATTTCAAACACCGCAGAGAAAGTATATTTTTCCTCATTAGGTCGTAAAGAACAAGCACCGTTACTCAAAATCTCTGGTAACATAGGCACCACACGATCTACGAGATATACAGAAGTTGCACGCTCATAAGCCTCATCGTCCAATATTGTTCCAGGAACGAGATAGTGACTTACATCTGCAATATGTATCCCTATCTCATAATTACCATTCTCTAGTTTTTGAAAACTCAAGGCGTCATCAAAATCTTTGGCATCTTTAGGGTCGATCGTAAATGTGAGTATGTCTCGCATATCACGACGCTTCTTAATTTCTGCATCTTTAATAGACGTGTCTATCTTATTTGCATACTCCTCAACCTGCTGCGGAAATTCATAGGGTAAACCATATTGAGCAAGAATAGAATGGATCTCTGTATTGTGTTCTCCTGGTTTTCCTAGCACTTTAGTCACTCTCCCAAAAGGAGAATCTGCCTTATCAGGCCAGTCTTCTAGTGTTACTAATACTTTATCCCCATCCTGTGCATCACCTATTTTTTTGAGTGGCACAAAAACATCAGTATACATTTTGTTGCTTTCTGATGTATGTACAAAGGCAAATTTTTTCTGGATTTCTATAACCCCTACAAACTCTACGGTTTTGCGTTTGATAATTTTAGTAATCTCGCCTTCGTGCTTTTTACTACGTCGCTGGCGGTAAATATATACTTCTACTTCATCTCCGTTTAACGCTTTACTTAAATGATGTGGTGGCACATATATATCTTGTTCTAGATCTGTAACCATCACATAACCGCCGCCTTTACCAGAAACATCTAGTATGCCTGTATGGTAATTGCGATTAGGCGTGAGCTGGTATTTACCGCGCTCTACTTCTATAATCTGCTGTTTTGCCTTAAGTTGTGCCAGTTTTTTTACCACTTGGTTACGACTACTTGGGTCGTCTAAACCTAGCTTAGCACAGATTTGTTTGTGGTTAAAACTTTTATGATGATCCTCTTTAAGGATTCTAATAATGCTTTCGGTTAAGTTGGAAATTTTGGATGAAGATCTTCTTCTTTTCTTCTTTCTAGTCATGTAATCTTTCTAATCAATGTGTTTCTATTTATCTCTGTAGAAACCTATTTTGTGTTTGTAATTTGATACCCTCGGACGAGCGTATTTTTTATGAAGTTTCTTAATCATAGGTTTTAAAATCAAACCCTTAAGATAGCACAAAGCTACGTTATAAATATTAAATGGATATTACGACTAGGTTAATTATAAGAAAAGCACTCTTTTAAAGTAAGCTTTTTTACTGTTTTTTATGCTTACGCGAAAGTTTACATTGGTCACCCTAAACTTGCCTGTGCTGACCTTCATTCAGTATTTCAGGGACTCATCATACAACTTAAATTTAGCCTATTCTTTAGCTTCTTGTGTGATGCTGAAACATTTTCAGCACAGGCGAGTTCAGCATGACGAAGCGTTTAATTAATAATCAATTATTTTCTTACCTAAATACTGCAAAACAATTATTCTGTTTAATAGAACAGTTAGTCCGTTAATTATCCAAGAAATCTTAATAAAACTGTAACATTTTTATTTTTAATATGCCTATACAGTTAGTAAACTATGGTATTTATAAAAAAAGATAAATAGAACTGCGCTCCTTTTTATTTTTATATTCGTATTAGGTATAACTTTTTTTGTTATGTATATCAACCATTCTTTTTCTGCGGGTAATACTACACAAACAACAGCAACCGTAATAGAAGTTTCTCAACTCATTTTTAGCTAAAAAATTATTTTTATTTAAAAAATTATAGTTGTTATAAACATACTATATAATCATGTTTTCTTTTTCTTTTAAATTTTAAAAAATATGATGATGTTTATTAGGTGTGAATAGCGGTATAACTTTAGGCTGTGTATTTTTGATAAATGACTTATTGTAACTTATTCACGTGTTATAACAGTTTATATACCTATTTTAGTTGCTGAAAAACTGTTAGTTACAGTTAGTCATTCACAATTGTGAATAAACCCAATTCACATACTTTTGAAGATAACTTTAGGATCTAACTTATTAAATTTTGAAGTAAAAAGTATCAATAAAACTACAACAACTAAGGATATAAAAAGTTGCAATATTAAGGTATAGTCATGTATTGTAAAAATTGCGGTAATAACCAATTTTGATTATTAAAATAACTCACAAGTTATTGACAATACCTATCCACAGTTTATGAACGGTTGCTATATAGGAAATGTAGTTGTTTATTAATAGTACTCATGCTTACGCTAAAAAGAACATACCCTCCCATCTATTTTTTTAACTTTGTGTATCAATAAAACGCTAGGATATGAAAATTGCCATTGGAAACGATCACGCAGGACCTGATTACAAACATGCTATTGTCACCTATTTACAAAGCGAAGGACATGATATTTCTAACTTCGGGACAGACACTACAGATAGCGTAGATTATCCAGATTTTGGTCATCAGGTTGCAACGGCTGTAGATAAAGGCATTGCAGATTTAGGCATAATTATTTGTGGTAGTGGAAATGGCATTGCAATGAGTGCAAATAAACATCAAAACGTACGCGCAGCATTATGCTGGATGAAAGAAATAGCGGTTCTTGCTAGAGAACACAACAATGCAAACGTGATAAGCATCCCTGCTCGATATACTTCTCAAAACCAAGCTTTGGAAATGGTAAAAGCTTTTTTAGCTACAGATTTTGAAGGAGGACGTCATCAACGCCGAGTTGATAAAATAGCTTGCCACTAAAAAAATAAAAAAAACCGCTCCGCGGTATCTTATGGAAATCAAGCCGCTTTTTTTTAAAGTTAAAAGCTATCAAGAATTAACGCGTGACGAACTCTACGCACTTTTACAATTGCGGGCTGAGGTTTTTGTGGTTGAGCAAGATTGTGTATATCAGGATGTAGATGGGAAAGATGATAAGGCTCTTCATGTATTAGGGTTTTCTGCAAACGCTCTTTTGGCTTATACTCGCGTATTTCCACCAGGAGCTTATTTTGAGCAGGCCAGCATAGGGCGCGTAGTGGTGCAAGAAAAGGAACGCGCTAAAAAGTATGGGTATGACCTTATGAAACGATCTATACAGGCCGTAGAAGAGCGTTATGAGACCACCACCATTAAATTATCTGCACAAACCTATCTTAAGAAATTTTACAACACGCTTGGGTTTAAAGAAACAGGAGAAGAATATCTAGAAGACGGTATCCCTCACTTGGCAATGATTAAAGAATAGGGCCGCTATTAATGGAAGCGCTATTTATTATAAATGTATTTTTTTGACGAAGTAATGAATCCAGAAACCTTTAAAACAGACAGACTTCTGTTAACGCCCACAAGTGTTGATGACGCCTCCTTGTTTTTGGAACTCCTCAACACCCCAAAATGGATTGAGTTTATTGGAGACCGCAATGTCAAAACTCTAAACCAAGCGAAGGAGTATATTAGTTCTCGCGTATTACCACAATACAAAAGACTAGGGTATGGAAATTATACGGTATCCCTCTTAAGCGATGGCGCTAAAATAGGCTGTTGTGGTCTTTATGATAGAAAAGGGTTAGAAGGCGTTGATATTGGGTTTTCATATCTACCGGTTTATGAACGACAGGGCTATGGTTATGAAGCGGCATCTTGTATTAAAGAAGTGGCCTTCAATCAATTCAAATTACAAAAGATAGGAGCCATAACGGCAAAAAAGAACATTGCTTCTCAACGCCTGTTAGAAAAACTAGGTTTAGTTTTTATTAAAAAAATACAATTAGAAAACGATCCAGAAGAGCTCCATTACTATGAGCTAACTAAATAGGTTACTTTTTTTCTTTGATTTTCTTGACGTAGGTAACTAATATCTCTACTCGCCTATCTTCCTTTGCATCACCGCCTATAGGATAGCGGCTTCCAAAACCTTCGTAACGCATTCTTTTTTTATCTACTCCATTTTTAGCCAAATACTCATAGACAAATTTTGCCCTGGCCACAGAGAGGTTTCTTTTACCCGTTTTTAAATCAACCCCATCACGACCGTGATCCACACAACACACATGACCTTGTATTTTAAAGATAAGTTGCGGGTTGTTTTTAAGATGTTTTGCAAGCGCCCTAAGATTGCTATATGACTTCCCTTGTATATAGCTGTAATTGGTTTTAAACAAGATATTCTCTAGCAATATTTTATCTCCTTTTACAATAGTATCTGAAAAGGTTTTATACTTAGGCGGAATCTCAAGCACAACCTCTTCTTCTTTTTCTACAGCTGTGATTTCTGTTATAGGCGGAGGGGGCGGCTGTTTTAAAGAAACAATGATCTCTACCTTTCTATTCAAAGTGCGTTGTACCTCATTAGTAATATCATCAAGCCTAGTTAAAAGAAGCTCTCCTTTTCCATCGGCATTGGTAATGATACTATCTACAACACCTTTTTCTACAAATTGCAGTTTGATGGCATTTGCTCGTCGCTGAGATAAAGCCATATTATAGGCATCGCTGCCGCGATCATCACAATACCCATAAATAGCAATGTCCTCTATTTTATCTAGAGGCAGGCTTGTAATAAATCGATTAAGTTTTGAGGCCTCAATTTTAATAAGATCGTGTTGATCAGTATCAAAAAACGTTTCGTGATTTCGATCTGTTTGTGCATAGGCTGTTACCGCAACAAATGCAAGAATTATATGTAAATAGGTTTTTAAAATAGTCTCTTATTTTAAAATTTTGGCATATCGTTTAGAATCACCTAAAACAGCAACCGCTTCGGCAATTTCTTCATTATTTGCAATCTGATAGGTATATAGACCGTCTCTGTAAAAATACCTTTTTACAATTTCATCTATAAGTTGTGCTTGGATTTCGGCTTTGTGTGTATCTAACTCGGCATTTTTTGCCTGAGTAATCGTATTCTGTAGATTAGAATAGGCTGTATTGATAGACTCGTCTAGACCATCTTCTTTTGCTTGCTCTAACGCTTTCGCGAAAGCGTTCTCCGTCTCCGTCTCATAGTCAAAACCAGTTTTGTTTAGGAACTGTCTAAACTCTTGATAATCTGCATCTGCAAATGAAAATTCATTCAAGTCTGCATATTGATGATCGTAATAGTATTGTGTTGCATATTCAAAAATGGCATTGTCTTTTAATAAAGCCTTGGTTACAGGACTTGTCTTAGCCGATGTCACTTCTATATCTGGAAAAACACCGCCTCCGTCAAAAACGCTACGGCCATTTGCCGTTTTAAACTCTTTAAAATCTTTTTTATCTGTACGAACCGCATTTCCTTCATCATCACGATTCCAGTAATCTAATGCTTGGATACAACGACCACTAGGGGTGTAGTATCTAGAAATCGTTACCTTGAGTTGAGTTCCGTATGTAAGCGGTTTAGGTCGCTGCACAAGCCCTTTTCCAAAACTTCTAGCACCTACAATCACAGCGCGATCATAATCCTGTAAACCTCCAGAAACGATCTCACTGGCAGAGGCGCTCCGGCCGTTTACTAAAACAACAAGAGGGATTTCTGTATCAATAGGCTCATTAGGAGTATTGTAGGTTCTGTTGTATTTTTTTACTACAGATTTAGTTGTGGTTATTAACGTCTTTTTAGGAAGAAAGAGCCCACAAATTTTGATTGCCTCGTTAAGCAATCCTCCGCCATTATCTCTCAGGTCTAATATTATTTTTGTCGCTCCATCTGTTTTAAGACTTACTAGGGCTTCTTGCACCTGAGCAGATGCTTTACGGTTAAACTTGGTAAGCACAATATAGCCAGTATCGCCATTAATTAATTCGTAAAAAGGCACGGCATCAATTTCTACGGCTCCTCGTTTTACTGTTGCTGTTTGTTGTTTTCCTTGACGTAGGTAAGTTACTTCTACATTGCTCCCTGCAGAACCCTTTAATAAGTCGCCAGCATCTCCTTCTACTTCAGCAACGGTAATCTCACCTATTTTTATAATTTCATCACCGGCTTTCAGACCTGCTTGATCTGCAGGATATCCTTTGCGGGGCTCCACAATGGTCATTTTTTTATCCTTAGTACGCACGGTGGCTCCTATTCCAGAATAATCTCCACTACGACTAATTTTTGCGTCTTCTACTTCCTGCTCGGTCCAGTATTTAGTGTAAGGATCTAGCCCATCTAGCATTCCCCCTATGGCATTATCCATGAGTTCTGCAGGATTGGTTTCATCTACATAGTTCATGTTTACCTCTTTAAATAAAGTGGTAAAAATTTCTATTTGCTTAGCGATTTCAAAAAAATCACTTTGAAAACTTACGGTACCCAAGAGGGCAACCATCGCAATTATGGGAATGAATATCTTTTTCTTCATAAATTATTTTCCGCGAAGGAGGAAATCTCATCCACACTTCAGAATTTGTATTCTATTTCACAATTTTTTAGCTACTGTCTGGGAACAATAAGGTTACTAGAAAACCCAACACTTTTTTTTGGACACACACTATTATACAGCCAGCAACGCACTAATATACTAAAAGGGGATTAACTTATCCCTTCTTGAAAACGTTTTAAGAGGGTATACATTGCCTTATTTACTTCTTTAAAGGTAAGTACGTCTCGTGATGTGTATATAATTAATATAGCAAATGTTGTGCCTTTTGTGTCTATTTGGTTTTTATTGAAGCGATACGCTTCTCGCATGAGTCGTTTTATACGATTGCGTGTAACTGCAAGTTTGTGATTGCGTTTTGCAACCGAAACACCAGCTTGAATAGCAATATCAGGATAGGGCAGTGGTGCTTCCAGATAGACCATACGCAAAGGAAAAGCCTTTACAGA
>JALZVV010000205.1 GCA_023299935.1 Dokdonia sp. | reverse complement strand
GTATATTTGCCGTCCAATAGCGCGGGATAGAGCAGTAGGCAGCTCGTCGGGCTCATAACCCGAAGGTCACTGGTTCGAGTCCAGTTCCCGCTACTAAGAAACTCCTTGAGAAATCAAGGAGTTTTTCTTTTGGTATAAAGTGATGCTTGCATCATCTTTAGGGCAAAAGGAAAACAGGACTTGCGTAGCAAGTGGAGTTTGATTGGGCTGCCATCTTTTAGGCCCTTTCCAAACGGAGTGAAGGAAAGAATCCAGTTCCTTCATCTTTGGTATTAGCAATTAATTCATGTTGCTCATCAATCGAATTTGTCGGTATCTCGCCCCAAGCATCTATTAGTTGTTGCATAGTTTGAATAATAGAATTTATTGTTGAATTGGGTATGGGCTGTTCCAACTAACTTTTCTTAACACAATTTCTTCATTCTCTATCTCCTGCTTGTCTATTATATAGATTACTTTATTTCGACTATTCCAGAATAAATTTTCTAACAAAGATTTTCTGTGCATTTTTTTTAAAATTGTATAACAGATTATTTTGTCTCTATTTTTCTTCAAAAAAGATTTCGGCTTGGTAATTAATGGTATTTCAATATTACCTATCTTCTTATGAGTTACATAATTGAACAAATGAGGAATATTAGCTACATCAACTCGAAACATCAACGATTTAATATTAGGAGGCGCATAGTCTCGTAATCTACTTTTATTTTCATTTGATTTATGTTTGAAGTAATAATAGAGAGTATCACTACTATTTAAATTCTCAATTTTCTGAGAGAACAAACTTGAACAACTCAAAATAAAGGTGAGTAATAAACAGAATCTGTAATTCATAATATTATTAATTATTGTAAGCGTCGTGATTAAAGAAATCTGTACTATTTATAGCTCCTCTGTACTTAGCCAACAAGCTTCCTTCGATCAATTGGATGCATTAATATTGAATCTGCAAAAGTTTGAGATCCAGAAAGACCCCATAAGCTCGAATAATATATATTTCTTTGCCAATCAAATGACTCTTGATTGTATTTAAGCATTCATTATCTAGCACGTATTCGATAAAATAGCTCTAGTGACCAGTAGATGTTTCTCAAACTACGTAATTAATTAAACTCATTACATCCTTAGGTTCACCTTTCTTCTTGAAAATGACATTCTTAAATATAGACATAATTAGATTTATCTTTAGTAAAATTTAAATGGATTAATCTTGGGATATAGTATTTTTGAGTTAGCATTAAAGAATTAAGTCACCTTCGTTATGATGTGACTTTGAAGATTTATATTAATTAAATTTTAAGGCATATCTCCATTATCAGCAAAACTATAGCTCGATTCGCTAGTCAGAATTGCATGATCCAATAGTTTTACATCAATAAGGTACTCTCAGAAAATTTTACTTTCCAGAGAAAATTTCTTAATACCCAATTACTTCGTGCTAGCGAATACGTTTTTATCTTTCTTGTCGAGAATTGAAACGGTTCCATTTGTCCCGATCACATAGCCCTTGTTTTTCTCATTGCCGCTGGAGTATGTTTTGGCTCTATTTCCTTGGGGTGATTACCTTCGTAATAATTCAGATTAAAAAAAGTAGAAGTATATTGGTATTAGCATTGGAGTGGATAATTCAAGACACTTCAATTTCAAAAAAACCAATAAGAGCATTGCAAATCTTATTACAAACGCCTTTTCATTGAAAAAATACCTCTCGCAAAAGTTAAAGGAAAACCACCTGTTACTCTTTGGGATATTAATCATTGGGCAAGAGTTTGTTTACTTGAAATTAGCCGCTCTTGAAGCCGTGAACGGCTGGAAGTCCGTAACTACTTTCTGGATTGAGATGACAGCTGCTTTTGTGATGTATTTTTTAGGATACCTTATCATTAAAACGCGAAAAACGGAGAAAGTCACGCTTTTTCTCATTATTATTTCCTCTTTGCTTTTTCGAATTACTTTAATTCCTGCTGGACTGCCTAATGAAACAACACTACAAGAGAAAACGGATTTATTGTATACTGATGTAGCGGGTAAGGAGACCACCTTTGAACGCTTCCAGTTATTTGATTCTGATGTTTGGCGGTACCTATGGGATGGTCATGTTTTAGATAATGAAATAAACCCTTATGTATACGCACCTAACGATCCGTATCTGGATAGTTTAACAGAATTAGGAACAGATGTCTTTTACCAATGGGACGATATACGAGACAATGTCAATTATCCTCATGTACCTACCATCTATCCACCACTATCTCAGTGGTTTTTTAGGCTTTCCTATCAGATTGCTCCTGGAAGTGTTGCGATTGTTAAGCTCTTACTCATACTTTGTGAGTTTGTAGGTATTTTTTTCCTTATTCTAACGCTTCGAAAACTCTATTTACCTCCCTACCTCATTTTACTATATGCGTGGAATCCTCTTATAATAAAGACTATAGCGGGTAGTGCCCATATGGACGCCCTTTTGGTTTGTTTTTTTGGAATACTCTCTTATGGAGTGGTATCGAAAAAAAAGTGGATAATTATTGCAAGTTGGGCTGCTGCCATTTTGATTAAACTAAGTCCTATCTTACTACTTCCCTTCCTTTTTAAACGAATTAAGTGGTATGGCATTACGTTGGCTATAGCCCTTGTTATCGCAGGCTATCTACCTTTTTCAGATGCAGGAATGCAGTTATTTACCGGTTTGTCAACCTTTGCAGGGGAGTGGCAATTCAATGCAGGCCCTTTTCAGTTAGTACATTATATAACGGCTCTCTTTCTGCAAACGGATACATTTACAGTTGCGAGTATAATCACCAAGTTGCTCACTATAGCCGTGATAGGTATCCTCTTTTTTAAGGATGATGCTTCGCCCACCTATTTCTTCAAGGCAGCTACTCTTAGCTTTGGTATATTTCTATTGCTAAGCCCTACGGTGATGCCTTGGTACATAAGCTGGATATTACCTTTTGCAGTCATTAGCCGTCAGAATTACTGGTTTATTTTTTCTTTTTTATTGCTGTTTGCATTTCACATCATGGTATATCAAGTAGAGAACAATTGGGTTTTGGCTATTGAATATGGTGTATTTTTTTTGGTAATCTTGTTATTTTTAAGACAATATCTCGTCTATTCTTATGAAAATGAGAAACCAAGCAAGTAGCCATACCCTTGTGAGGGTTGGAGAGGCTAAGACAACATAAATTAAATTCGGGTATTATGAAAAATACATTTTGCTTTATCCTCACATTGATTGTTGGTCTTTTCTTTTCTATCTCTGCTTTTAGTCAGGGTAGCGGATCCACTGGTACCGAGGAAACTGTTGTGCGAGAAGTTGAGCAGGCAAGCCTTCCAAGGTTAGAATCTCCCGCGTTCAATTGGACTCCTTCCACCGCTGTTGGGGAAAGTCCTGAAGAAATTAAATCTTTTGAAGTGACAAAAACCGTAAAAGGTAATCTTGTAAAGGTGGAAGAGGGGTTATTTTTGCTAAAAACAACAAAAGGAGAATTGTTAAATTTAAAAATTACGCCTAAAACCAAAATTAGGAATAAAAAAGATGAGATTGGCTTGTCAAACGGCAAACTTGTTAAGGTTACCTATTTACCAGAATCGTTGTTGAAGAATAAACTTGAAGCCGTTCGAGTTAAGGTTTTGAACTAGTATAGGAGTTAGTTAAAAGTGTATTGAACTTTTCTTCGTCTTATATCCTTTTAGGATAAACCCTTAAGAAATCATGCGACCTGGATGCATACATTTTAAAGGATTTTAACTCATAATTATAGAGCTAGGCATATGCTATATGCTCAGCTAATGAGTCAATATGCATCCCCATACCAATTTAGGCTTAACACTTATCCTGTAACTTTTTCGCTCTTAATTTCTATTACTTTGCCGGATCATTACTGCCCAGGATAACATAATGATTGCCTTTGTGCTTTAAACTAAAGGGGGGTGCTTAGTTAGATTCCGTAAAAATCTAACCTGCATTGATAACATCATCTAGGTTAGCATCTGCATAAGTTAGATGTATATTACCCGAATGCTTTTTGGAAAATCAATATTTCAGCAATTAATAATATTCTCACAATTTTATGTAGACAACTAGTGTTTTTAGACAACTAATTTTGCTAACTAATTAAACTATTAGTTTAGAGGCGATCCTCCCCAATATTTTGCATACTTTTTACAATGAACAAGAATAGTCTTATAATCACTAATATTTATGTTTGAAGGAACTAAATATTTTTTTGATCCTTTATAAGAATCTAATTGAGCAACAAACACAGACGTGTCACTATTGCTAGCATTATCTGCATCAATATCCTTATAGTTTAATTTAGAAAGATATATTTTTAAATCTGGCGCTTTTTTTGTCTTAAAGTCTTCACCCATTACAACATAGGTTTTGCCGTCTATTTTTTCGATTTTCCATGAACCTTCAAAAGAAATGAAAAAACTATCTGATTCCCATTCTCCGTTGTGAAGATTTTGACCTGTCAGTGATGTAATTCCTGCCATAAAAAGGCTAAATATTATGATAGTGTTTTTCATAATGTTTTTATTAAAAAATGAGTTTTACTTTTGAGCGACAAATTTATAAAAAATAATAGCACATGATTTATTGTTTAACTTTAATATGATAATTGTGGGACTAGAATATAACCAAATACTTCAATAATGTTATGTATTAATCAATTTAGAGTAAGCACTATAGGCTTGTGTAATGTTATTAATTAAGTGTAAAACAATAATTAAAAATTTGATTATCAATATATTATACGCAAATCAGTGCTGCGCGTATAGAAATACGATAACTAAAATAGGTAGGAGTGTCTTGTAAAGTAAGAATTATGAAAATAAGGCATTAAAGAGTTAAACAATTTTGTTAATTTGGCAAACTGAATTGGCTAAATAAATAATGTGAAGGCAATAACAAAATATTGGTTTTTAGAAGGTTTTAATCTTTTTAACAAGCTCGATCAGCTGCAAATGATGGAGGTTAGTAATATTATAGAAATGGATTATGTAGATAAAGGCAAGTGTATCGACTCTAGGCATGAGCATAAGAATAGTGTATGTTTTTTAAAAAAGGGAAGTGTGAAAATTGTTGATGATGAGATAGACGCTGTAAAGTATATTGTGCAACGAGGTAATGTTTTTGGAGAGCTTTCACTTTTTGATACTGAAGTAGCATATACAGAAGTGGCTTATGCACTTGAGGATTGTGTTATTTGTTATATCACATTAGAGCAAATGGAGATGCTTATGGAAAAACATGAATCGCTTAAGAATGGCCTATTAAAAGTTTATGGCTTACGTATTCAGAAGCTAGAGCGTAGATTACGTGATTTGTTGTTTAAAGATAGTACAACGCGAATAGAAGAGTTTGTTTCGGACTTTATAGAAGAATTTGATGAAAGTGAGGATCCAGATACCAAGGTCGCTAGAAATTTACTTTCTCATAAAGATATTGCAAACCTTACAAACACCTCTAGGCAGACCGTTAGTAATGTTCTAAGTACAATGAGAAAAGAAGGGCGTATAGATTATGATTCAAATTTCATGTCGATTGGTTTAGTATAGGATAGAATCAGGTAAAAGTATCAATAAATAAGAGGTCTGAAATTAAAAAGACAGGATTAAAATGGCCTAAGGAAATATCAAAAAGTCTTTGATCAATAATTGGTTGTTTTTTTGACCTAAATGGATAAAATAATTATTACATTTCTTTCTTATTCTCAGAAATAAGTAGAGATGTATATAAATCTTTTTTTTAGAAGTAATGTTTGATTAATCCTTTTTAGAATGTATTATTTTGTGAATAGAGCGTTTTTGTATTAGTCTATGTATTTGATTTATCCCTAAAAAGTATAATGAATGAAATCGAAACTCTTAAATATTTGGAAAAAATTTAAAGACTTGCTTAAGCAAGGTTTGACACCTAAACAATTGGCGATAAGTATAGTGGTTTCTACATTGGTGTCTATTTTCCCAATCTTTGGATTGGCTACAATTGCTTTAACTTGCATTGCAATACCATTCCGGCTTAATTTGCCAATAATGATTGCTTTTAGTTATATTATTGGTCCACTTAAATTTGTGCTACTTATCCCTTTTATTAATATTGGGGCCTCTATATTTGGTACAGAGCACACATTACTCACATTTGAAGCTATTAAAACTAGTTATGATGCAGGTTTTTGGATTACAGTAAAAAAGCTGTCTTATGAATTACTTTGCGGAACAGTAGGTTGGTCCATAACGGCAATACCATTGGGAGTAGTCCTTTTCTCTATATTAAAAACTATCCTGACCTATTTTGATAAGCTAAAAACGAGTAGAATAACAGCATTATGAAACTAACAAAAATTTTAGGTCTTTTAGGTCTTTTAGCATCTATTCTAGTAGGACTAGGGGAGTACCTCCTACATTATTCTCCTGCTATCTTAGAGAGTTCTCAGGATGATTATGAGTTTTTGAAATTTGTATCCTTAGATAATCTGACAACAGGTCATTTTCTAGCCGTTATAGGCTTGCCCTTTTATTTTGCGGGATATATACACATTTATAGAATGCTCAAATCAGGAAATGAAACTCTAGCAAGAACGGTATTAGCAATAGGTTTCGTAGCTTTTGCTGTTGGTGGTATTTGGATAGGGTCGCGTGCCTCTATAGGTAATATTGTACATTTAAAAGACTCAATGAATGCCTCTGTGTATCAAAATCTATCAGCGCATTACACAGATCATATGGAGGTATTGGTACAAGCCTTGCGCATTATTATAGCAGCATTGTCTGTTGTGTTTGCAATAGCAGTTGTTAAAGGAGGAACCTATTATAAAAAATGGATGGCTATTTTTAACCCTATTGTAATTTTGTTATTAGTTTTTTCAACCTTATTATGGGCTCCTAGTTTGGCAAAGCACTTAGCCCCCATTGCTATGAATGTCACGCATTTCATCCTTTTTACATTATCACTGTATCAATTAAATAAAATAACTAAAAATAATACTAATGTTAAGTAAAAACACACGTAACCTTTTAAGCCTATTCAAAAAAACTTTTATTGTTTTGGGATTAATCATACTTGCATTAATAGCCTTAGTGGTATGGTTTTTTTGGAACGACGCCACTTCAGAAAAATATGATATCACTATCGATGATTCAAAAGTTCCAATATTTGAGCAAATAGGCCTAGATTTTGAACACGAATACAACGGTGAGAAGTCACTCCCTATAGCCCCAGCATCATTAATAGATATAAATAATGATAATGTAGATGAGCTATTTTTTGGAGGAGGATTAGATCAAGAAGATGCGATTTTTGCCTATAGAAATAATGAATTTGTTGATATATCTTCAGAAGTCAGCCTTCCTAGAAAAGGGAATGCCACTACTACTGTAGGAGCGGTTTCTGCAGATTTTGATAATAATGGCTTTGTAGATATTATTTTAGGAAGAGAAGATGGTTTGCGCATCTATTATAATACAAATGGGAAGTTTACCGAAAAAATTATTGATACTCCTATGAATGAAAAATCTACTCCCGCAGGTATTACCGTAGGTGATATAGATAAGGATGGAGACCTTGATATCTTTCTTTCTACATATCTTAAAAAAGAATTAATGGAAGGGCAAACCATTTTTGAAGATTATACTTATGGTTCTACAAGTGAATTATTGCTTAATAATGGAGATGATACGTTTACGAGTATTACTAAATCTGCTGGATTAGATTATATACATAATACTTTCCAAGGAGCCTTTGTAGATATTGATAACGATAGTTGGTTAGATTTAGTAGTAGTGCATGATACGGGAGAAGCACGTACATATAAAAATAATGGAGACTTGACCTATACGATGAAACCCAATCCATTAACCAAAAAATTTGCATATCCAATGGGTCTGGCTATAGGAGATTATAATAACGATGGTCTTGTTGATTTTATGTTTTCTAATACAGGTAGCACCTTACCGCGTGCTTTAGCAAAAGGGGATATAAAAGATGCTTCACTATTTAATGAAAAATGGATTCTCTTTAGGAACGATGGAGATTTTAAATTTACAGATACTGCAAAAGAAACTAAAATAGCAGATTATGAGTTTTCCTGGGGTTGCACCTTTGCAGATATGAATAATGATGGCTTACAAGATCTCATGGTCGCAGAAAACTATGTAGACTTAGCGCCTAATAAACTATTCAGACTAAAGAGTCGATTTTTAGTTCAAAAAGAAGATGGAACATTTGCTCCTACAGAAGAGAAAAGTGGTGTGGTAAACCCCCATTTTGCCATAACGTCATTAGTAAGTGACTTTAATCAAGATGGATATTTAGATATGATATGGGTTAATATTGATTCGCCATCACTAGCTTATATAAACAAAGGCGGATCAAACAACTATGTCCAAATAGATTTAGGCGAGTATGTAAGCGCTCAAGGCGCGAAAGTTACCGTGACTACACCTACAAGAACACTAACAGATTGGTTGATAACAGGAGAAGGTTTAGCAAGTGATCAAACAGCTTTGCTGCAATTTGGGTTAGGTGAAGAAGTAAAAATTTCAAACATTACTGTACAATTAGCAAACGATAAAGAGATTAGTATTGATAATCCAAAAATTAACAGTGTTGTTGATTTAAGATCTCAAGTTGAGGAGCACATAAAACTGGAGGTAGAAAGCGAGGCTGTAAATTAATAGTTTAAAAACAGCTTAATTAGGGCGCTCATTAGTAATCTAACTCAGAAATTTATTTCTAAATCATCTAATGGCAAATAGCTTTAACCGTATAATCTGTAAATAAATTGATTTTAAAAAAAATTACATATTACAGTATTCTGGCTATCCTAATTATTGGGCTCTTTGGCGCAGGAGGATTAGTAATCGAAGAGTTTAAAACAGGAGAAGGTTGCCCAAAAATAATGAGTATCCCAATGTGTTTGGTTATTCTTATTTGCTTTCTCATACCCCTTATTACGCATCTTTTAAAAAAATGGAATACAGTCTATTTTTTGTTTACAGGCTTAGCAGGAAGTATTGCTCTATTAGCTTCTGTTATGCAATTTGCAGGGAATGCTCAATGTCCAAAAACAGGCTCCGGAACACCAATGTGTTACTATTCTTTACTGCTATTTAGCACCTTAATTATTTTAAAAATTTTTCAAATTAAATTCAACAATAAAAATTAACATGAAAACATTCCAACCAACCAAGATTAGTGTTTTATGCACATTGCTGCTATTAACTAGTTTTTTTGTAAAAGGACAGCAGTTAGAAACTTCTGTTTTTGTTACTGCAAATACAGGTACAGCAGATAATTTTTCTATCCTATCCCAAATTAATCAAGATGCACAATCATTGCAAGATTCCAAATTACTTATACTTGGTAATATGGTGTCTAAAGAAGGTTTTTCTGATGATGCAAAGCCAGAAGTAACCAGACAACTAGAAGCTCTAAAAGCTTTTGATGGTGATGTTATTTTTGCTCCAGGTCAAAATGAATGGGCTAATAATGGCTATAAAGGAGTACGTAGTTTAGAGAAGTTTATTCAGAAAAATAGCGATGTAAAATTTTACCCTAGCGATGGTTGTCCCATAAAGAAAAAAGATTTATCTGATTCTGTAGTTTTGATTACTATTGATTCACAATGGTATTTGGAGAACTGGAACAATCACATTTACCTTAATGATAATTGTGATATTAAGAATAGGACAGATTTTTTCTTAGCGTTTGAGAGTATTCTTAAAAAATCTCAAGGAAAAACAATAATGGTAGCAATGCACCATCCCGTGTTTTCTAATACTAGAGAAGGTTTCATAGCTAGAACGGGAGGGGCTTCATTAAACGATTTTCAAAATAAGCAAAACACAAAATTCAGAAACCGTTTAATCACATTAGCTCGACAAACACAAAATATTTTCTTTGTTTCTGGACATGACAAAAACTTGCAATACATTAACAAGTATGGTGTTCCACAAATCATTAGTGGTGCAGCGGGGAAAACAAAGAAAGGATCTTCAAGTGATGTAGATAACTTTATGTCTAGCGATAATGGCTATGCACGTATAGATGTTTTTAAAGAAGGTACTGTAATTGTAACGTTTCAAGGGATAGACACTCCGTTTACTACTCAAGTTATTAAACCTATAGAAGGGGAGGAAATAACCAATTTTAAGGAGCAAAGCAGTTTTGGATCGACATTTAGTTCTTCTGTATATTCCTCTGACGAGACAGAAAAAAGCAAAGCGTATAAAGGCTTATGGGGTAAACACTATAGAGAGTTTTATAGTAAAGTAGTAAATGCGCAAGTCGCTTTTATAGATACTTTGAAAGGTGGTTTGACACCGGTTAGACGCGGTGGAGGTCACCAATCTAAATCGTTACGATTAGAGACTAAAGATGGAAGACAATATGTGATGCGTGCAGTGCGCAAAAGTGCTATTAAGTTTTTGCAGTCTACCGCTTTTCAAGATAAATATGTAGAAGATGACTTAGAGGGGAGTTTTGCAGATAGCTTCCTGTTAGATTTTTATACAACTGCACATCCATATACACCTACTACAGTAGGTACTCTTGCAGATGCCGCAGGTGTTTTTCATACTAATCCAGAATTATACTACATTCCAAAACAAGAAGGTTTAGGAGTTTTTAATGATGAGTATGGCGATGAACTTTACCTTGTAGAAGAGCGCGTAGAGTCAGGTCATAAGGATTTAGAAAGTTTTGGAAAACCAAGTGATATAATAAGTACAAGCGATGTTTTAGAAGAGATTGTTAAATCAGGAAAAGACATTGTAGACGAACCTTCTTATATAAGAGCACGTCTGTTCGATATGCTTATTGGAGATTGGGATAGACACCAAGATCAATGGCGTTGGGCATTGTATAAAAATGAAGATGGTTCTGAATTTTGCAAGCCAATACCAAGGGATAGAGATCAAGCCTTTTCAGTTTTTGATGGAAGTGTGTTAGGTTTTCTTCGTTGTGCAGTGCCAAGTTTACGTATGATGCAATCTTTTGATGAAGAGTTGCCAAGTCCAAAATGGTTTAGTTTTGAGCCATATCCTTTAGATATGACTTTTATTAATGAATCTAAATGGGCAGATTGGGAGAAAGAAGCAAAACGTTTGCAAACCGGCTTAACAGATAATGTTATAGAGGAAGCCTTTCAAAACTTACCTTCAGAAGTAAAAGGTCAAGCTATTGAAGAGATTAAGGAAAAATTAAAAGGAAGACGAGCTAATATAGTTGATATTGCGCGTACATATTATGAATTTGTAAATAAGCATGAGATCCTTAGAGGTACCCAGAAATCGGATACGTTTGATATCGTAAGGCATCCTGACGGAAAGACAACGATTAAAGTAAATAAGAATGGAATAGAAGTATTTGAAAGAGTTTTTACTAAAGATGAAACTAAAGAAATTTGGATTTATGGAATGGATGGTAAAGATACTTTTAATGTAACAGGAGATGGAAATGACTTAATTACGATTAAGCTTATAGGAGGAAGAAAAAACGACACATATAATTTTGAGAATAAAAGAAAAGTAAAATTATATGATTACAAAGGGAAGGATAATACTATTGTAAATAGAGGTTCAAAAAAATGGTTGGGCGATGATTATGGAGTCAATAATTATGACTACAAAAAAACTAAATATAGCGTGAATCAATTCTTGCCAGTCTTAGGAGCAAACCCTGATGACGGTCTAGCAATAGGTTTTATAAATAATTTCACAACTTATGGATTAAAGCGTAATCCTTTTTCAACAAGACATACTTTAGGGGCTACCTATTACACGGGTAATTCAGGATATAATCTTTCTTATAAAGGTGAATTTGCAAATATTTTCCAAAATTGGAATTTTGGAGCAGAAGCAAAATATACAAGCCCAAATTTTGCACAAAACTTCTTTGGCTTTGGAAACGAGACGATATATGATAAAGATGAGCAAGAGATAGACTTTAATCGTGTAAGTATCAGAGAATGGAGTGCTGCAGTTTCTTTAATATGGAGAGGCAGAGATGGAGGGTCTTTTTATGTTAAACCACTGGTGGAATCTTTTGAGGTTGAGACTGATGAACAAGATAGATTTATCAACATGCCTACATTACCTGATGCACTTGCAGCAGATGACTCTGTTTTTGAGCGACAAATATATGTTGGTGCAGAAGTAAATTATAGATTTAAAAATAAAGACGATGTTTCTTATCCAACAATGGGATTAGACGCAGGTATTACAGCAGGATATAAAACAACTGTAGATGGTGAGGTTGCTGGACAAGATATTGAAAACAGCTTTGGCTATGTTAAGCCTTATGTTGCCATAGATCATAAACTAAATAAAAGTGCTAGTTTGGTCTTAGCTACAAAAATTGGCGGAGAAGCTATTCTTGGAGATGATTTCGAGTTGTACCACGCTGCACAATTAGGAGGTGGTAGTAATCTACGAGGCTTTAGAAAAGAGCGTTTTACAGGAAAATATTCAGCATATCACACTACAGATGTAAGATTATTACTAGGTAAATTTAAGACTAGTGTTATACCGTTTAAATACGGTATAACAGGAGGTTTTGATTATGGCCGTGTTTGGGTAGAAGAAGATGATTCAGATATATGGCATAACAGTGTTGGCGGTTCTTTCTGGGTTAGTGGGTTAGAAACCTTTTCTGCTAATGTAGGTTATTATACTAGTGACGACGGAGGAAGAATCTCTTTTGTATTAGGATTCGCTTTTTAGATAAATTAATATTAAGACAGCATTATATAAATGAAAAAACCAGTAGTAATTGCGCAAGTAAGTAAACTTGAAAATAAACAACCAGAGCACGCTCTTGTAAATGGATTAGATTTAGTAATTGTAAAATTTGATAAAGACATTTCTGTACTTTATGGGAGATGTTTACATAGAGGTGCTTTAATGTCAGACGGTCATGTAGATGGTGAAAACCTTATTTGTGGTGTTCATGGTTGGGATTACAGGGTAGATTCTGGGGTTTCAGAATATAACAATAAGGAAGTATTGCATAAGTTCTCTACTAAAATAGAGGGTGATAATTTAATGGTAGATGAGTTTGAGATAGACGCCTATCTCACAAATCAACCGCAACCTTTTGACCGGGATCAATATCTTGGGGCTTATGCAGATACGCATCCAGAAGACACAGAGCCTTATACGGGCTATATTAAAGAACTCGCACAAAATGGGTTAAAGAATATAGGTCATCATGGTTTTTCTGCTTCTATGGGTGTTGACAGAAATACACTTCCTAAATGGAACGATATTCAGTTTTTGCCAGCACAATTGGCATCACGCCCTTTACTAGATCATGAAGAGGTGGCTACTAAAGTAGTGATAGGCCCAAATGCTAAAAAGCCATTAGCATTAGACATGCCATTATTTGTGAGTGATATGAGTTTTGGGGCATTATCGCGTGAAGCAAAAATAGCATTGTCTAAGGGAGCAGAATTAGCAGGAACAGGAATTTGTTCTGGTGAAGGAGGAATGCTTCCAGAGGAACAGGCTAGTAATTCAAAATATTTTTACGAATTGGCATCAGCGCAATTTGGTTTTACTTGGGATAAATTAGATAATGTACAAGCTTTCCATTTCAAAGCTGGGCAGGGTGCAAAAACAGGCACAGGAGGTCACTTGCCAGGTAATAAAGTTAGTAAAGAAATAGCTGAGGTAAGAGGACTAAAAGAAGGTGAAACCGCTATTTCGCCGGCGGCAAATCCAAACTTTCATTCGGTACAAGATTTTAAGGATTTTTCAGAAAAAGTAAGAGAACGTACAGGAGGAATTCCTATTGGATTCAAGATAGCTGCCAGTCATATTGAGAAGGACATTCAGTTTGCCCTAGATGTAGGTGTAGATTATATAATTCTAGATGGACGGGGAGGAGGTACAGGTTCTGCACCAACCATTTTACGAGATCACATTAATGTTCCTACAATTCCAGCTTTAGCAAGAGCAAGAGCTTATATGGATAAAGTAGGAGCAACAGGTGTTACATTGGTTATTACTGGAGGGTTACGTGTTGCAGAAGACTTTGCCAAAGCGATGATGTTAGGAGCAGATGCTATTGCAGTGTCTAACTCGGCATTACAAGCAATAGGCTGTTTAGGTATGCGGGCTTGCGGAAGCAATAATTGCCCAGTAGGTATTGCTACTCAAAAAGAGTCGTTGCGTAGTCGTTTGATTATAGATAGCTCTGCAAAACAATTGCATAATTATTTTGATGCTACTAACAACCTGATTAGAGTGGTTGCAAGAGCTTGTGGTTATGACGATGTATCAAAATTTAATGCAGATGATTTATCTACTTACAATAGAGATATGCATCATTTAACTGGGATTAATTATGCGGGTATCTAAAAATTATTTTTTACAACTTGCATTAATACTTATAGTTTGTAAGACGGCTATATCCCAAGAAAATATTGTTTTGGGTTTTGGACCTACTTTGGAGTTGGATGAGAGTATCGTTGGAGGTAATTTGAGAGTTTATTATGGATTAAATAAGCAATTTTGTTTTGGACCAGAAGTCTCTTACTTTCCTTATCAAGAAATAAATGATGAGTATCAATTATCAATTGTTGATCTCAATTTTAATGCACATTATATTTTTGAAATAAATCATAAACTAGGTGTTTATCCATTATCGGGACTTAATTATACTATTGAAAAAGAGCGCTTAATAGAAGAACAAGATATGACCGCTCAAGAAGAAGAATTTGGTTTGAATTATGGTTTAGGCGTGCATTACAATTTTGGCGATTTTTTTATTTATAGTGAGTTTAAGGGAATCATAGGCCAACTTAATGATCAATTTTTAACTGCTGGGGTGATTTTCAGTCTTAAACGTTTTGAAAAAGATAATCATCATGATAAGAGTGATGGTAATAGTGATTAAAATAGTATACAAATGAATACAAAATATTTTTATAGTGTCGATGAGGTTGTTATTCTACAAGTAACTGCTGCAACCGGAGAAGGTGTTTTAGCAAGGTATGGAGTACGAAATCATTTAAAATAGAGATATGGAAAACTGGTATTTACCCATTACAATAGTTCCTGGTTTAGGCCTACTAGTTCTTTCAACTTCAAATATAATGATAGCATTAAGTAATGAAATAGATGGTATAATTGAGCTCAATAAGAACAGTGCTATTATTCGTAGAAAACTAGCACAATTAAAATTGCTTAATAAGGCAATGGTTTTCTTTTATATAGCTATTGCCTTATTATTAACTTCTGCTATACTCAAGGGATTATTCAATTTAGAAGAAACAACATTTTTTATCAGTGCTTTTGCAGTTGTTCTAGCACTTATAGGACTTTTTTCATTAATACTTTATTCATTCAGAGCAGTGAGAATTCGTCAGGATCAATTTATAAATAAATTAGACTAAGCATATGAACTCAGAAAATAAAAAGTGGTACAAGGTTTTAGACAATAGAAAAACACTTCCTGAAGGACGTGTGCAAACGGTAACCGCTGGTCACCAAGGAATATGTTTAACGCATTATAAAGGAAAATTCTCTGCATTAGATAATGCTTGTCCTCATCAAGGAGGACCACTTGGAGAAGGTTCTATCGAGAATGGAATGTTGCGTTGCCCTTGGCACGGTTGGGATTTTGATCCTTGTAATGGGCAATCGCCAGGAGGTCATGACGATAGTATAAAAACTTTTGAAGTAAAAGAAGAAGACGAAGCTATATATGTTGCAATTCCAGAAGAAGCTGCTCATCAAGAGACAATCTCAGATGTGATGATTGAAACCATGGTAAACTGGGGAGTGAATACTGTTTTTGGAATGGTAGGCCACAGTAATCTTGGAGTGGCAGATGCGATGATGCGACAAGAGCAAAAAGGAAAATTACAATTTTTCGGAATTCGTCACGAAGGAGCAGCAGCATTTGCAGCATCAGGCTATGCAAAATTAACGGGAAAACCTGCAGCTTGTTTTGGTATTGCAGGACCAGGAGCAACAAATATGTATACTGGCTTGTGGGATGCTAAGGTAGATAGAGCTCCATTATTAGCGCTTTCTGGCCAAGTTAACACTCAAGTTGTAGGAACTGGTGCTTTTCAAGAAGTAGACCTGGTAAAAGCATTTGATAGCGTTACAGAGTTTAACCAAGCCGTTCATCTTAACAGCAATCATAGTGAGTTAATGTCACAAGCTGTAAAGACAGCTCTGATCAAGAGAGATGTTGTGCATTTAACATTTCCAGATGAAGTTGCTTTTACTAAAAAACCAGAAACATCTAAAGCGCAGACTTCAGAAAACAGAATAACACCATTTAACATCTCACCGCCTAGGGAGATGACACAACAGGCAGTTGATCTACTTAAAACATCCAAAAGACCCGTTATTATTGTAGGTCATGGCGCACGTTTTCAAATGGATGCTATTATCGCTTACGCGGAAACTTTAGATTGCCCTGTGATTACCACTTTTAAGGCCAAAGGCTTAATTGCAGATAATCACCCTCTTGGCTGTGGTGTATTAGGAAGGAGTGGTACGCCTATCGCTTCTTGGTTTATGAATGAAAGTGATTTGCTATTGGTTTTTGGAGCGTCTTTCTCAAACCATACAGGAATCACACCAAAGAAACCAATTATTCAAGTAGATTTCGACCCAATGGCATTAAGTAAACATCATAAAGTTGATGTCGCTTTATGGGGAGAAATTTCTGAAACTTTACAACTTTTAACAGAACAAACAAAAGGCAATACTAATGCGACAAGTCAACGACAGGAAATAGCAGATCGTTGGGTATATTGGAAAGAAGAAAAAGAAAGTCGTCTTAGAGATTGCGGGAATGCATTAAGCTCAATAGCGGTTTTTGACGCTATGAATAAAGTGACACCAGCAAATGCAGTAATTGCTGTAGATGTGGGTAACAATACCTATTCTTTTGGGAGGTATTTTGAGCCAAAAGACCAATCTATTTTAATGTCTGGATATTTAGGCTCCATAGGTTTTGCTTTACCAGCAGCAATGGGAGCTTGGGCTGCCCAAGGCGATACAAGGCCTATCTGGTCTGTTTCAGGAGATGGCGGTTTGGGTCAATACTTAGCCGAAATAAATACACTTGTTAAGTATAATATGAATGTAAAGCATATTGTATTAAATAATTCTGAATTGGGTAAAATATCAAAAGAACAACGCGCGGCAGAAGTAGATGTATGGCAAACTTCTTTATCTAACCCAAGTTTTGCAAAATATGCAGAAAATTGTGGGGCACTTGGTATTAGAGTAGATAAACTAGAAGATTTAGTTCCAGCAATGAAAAAACTCAACGAACATAACGGGCCTGCATTGTTGGAGGTTATCACAGATGTCAATTTAATTTAACACTAAACAGAATAAAAATGTTACAAAATTTAAAAAATGGAATTGCAGCACAAACATTTGATGTTGTGTCATTCTTTGACGGAAGTCCAAAAAAAGGAAACGAAGCCTATGCTTCTAATTATAATGGCGCAAAATATCTTTTTGCATCACTAGAAGATAAAGAAAAGTTTGATGCGTCACCGGAGGCTTACACTCCAGAATATGGAGGGTTTTGTGCAATAGCAATGTCTGAGGATAAAGAAGTTATTCCAAACCCTAAGAGTTGGGAGATACGTGATGGAAAATTGTATTTTTTCACGAGAATGCTTTTTGGAATTATCGATGCAAAGAGACAATGGGTAAAAAAGCCAGAAGAGCTAAGAGGATTAGCAGATGTTGCTTGGTCAAAAATGAATGCATAATGGCTCAGCACGATTTTAATAAGGAATCTTTAGAGCTTCATAGAAAGCACAGAGGGAAGATTGAAGTAGTCTCTAAAATTGAAGTAAATACTACAGATGACCTTTCGAGGGTCTATTCTCCTGGAGTTGCAGCACCTTGTCTTGCTATTGCAGAAAATAAAGATGAAGCCTATAATTTAACAATAAAAGGTAATACAATAGCTGTAGTATCAGACGGAACAGCAGTTTTAGGTCTTGGTAATATTGGGCCTGAAGCAGCCATTCCTGTTATGGAAGGTAAAGCCATGTTATTTAAGAAATTTGCAAACGTAGATGCATTTCCTATTTGTTTAAATACAACTGTAGCTTCAGAAATTATTGAAACCGTAAAAAGAATTGCACCTGTATTTGGTGGTGTAAACTTAGAAGATATCTCTGCACCTCGCAGTTTTGAAGTTGAATCTGCTTTACAAGATATTGGAATTCCTGTTTTTCATGACGATCAACACGGAACAGCAATTGTTGCATTAGCAGGAATACTAAATAGTTGTAAAGTTTTAGGAAAAGATATTTCTGATTTGAAAATCGTAATTAATGGAGCAGGTGCTGCGGGCATTGCAATTTCGCGTTTATTACGATGTATTAGTATAGATCCTAATGTATGTATTCCTGTAAAACAAGTATTGGTTTGTGACAGTAAGGGTATTATTCATAGGAATAGAACCAATTTAAATTCTGTAAAAACAGAATTATTAAATTATTCAAACCCCGATAATGTAGAGGGCTCGTTAAGAGATGCTATTATTGGTGCACATGTATTTATTGGTGTTAGTGTTGCTAATATTTTAACAGCTGAGGATATAAAAACAATGGCTAAGGACCCTGTGATTTTTGCTTTGGCAAATCCGGATCCGGAGATTATGCCAGAAGAGGCCTTAAAAGGAGGAGCTGCAGTAATAGCAACTGGGCGCAGTGATTACCCTAATCAAGTAAACAATGTATTAGCATTTCCAGGTATTTTTAGGGGCGCATTAGATTGTAGAGCTAAAAGAATAACTCCAAAAATGAAAATAGCAGCGGCTTATGCCATTGCAGATTGCGTTATGGAACCCAATAGAGAAAGCATAATACCAAAAAGTCTTAATAAAGAAATTGCTGGAAAAGTTGCAGAAGCTGTAATGCAGGCTTATGATAAATAGAGTAAAATGTTTAGTATATGTAGCTAGCTTATTCGTTAGTATGAGTTTATATGCTCAAGACTTGTCAGGACTTTTTGATCGTTTAGATCCATCAGTAGTGACAGTAGAAGTCGTGGAGTATAAGGTGCAGAACCAAGAACTCACAGCTTCAGTAGGCTTGGGATCTGGGGTGATTGTTAGTGAAGATGGGCTTATTATTACGGCAGCTCATGTTGTAGAATCTGCAAATGAAGTCTCCGTCAAGTTACAGCTTGGCACCTCGTTTGCGGCAGATGTTATATCCAGTTCAACAGCGGCAGATGTAGCGCTTTTAAAATTGAGAATAATTCCTCCTAATTTGAAGCCAGCAACCTTAGGAAAATCCAGCACTTCTAAAATTGGAGAACTAATACTAATTATAGGTGCGCCACGAGGTCTTGAACATTCTTTGTCGGTAGGGTATATTAGTCAAAAAATGAAAAAGAATGTAATCTCTAATGGAGAAATGGCAGGTTATATTCAGACAGATGTTTCCATAAATCAAGGAAATTCGGGAGGCCCTATGTTTAACTCAAAGGGAGAAATTATAGGTAACGTTAGTTTTATTCTCACCAATAGTGGAGGATTTGAAGGGCTATGATTTGCGGTGGACATTGATACTGCAAAAAAAGTTTTATTTGATGTTAATAGTTTTTGGACGGGATTTGATGGTGTTTTTTTGAATGAAACTATGGCTGGAATATTTAATTTGCCACAAGCCGCAGGGGTGCTAATTCAACGTGTTGCTCCAGGGTCATTTGCCGATAATGTGGGATTGAAGGCTGGAACGCTACATGCTGAAATACTGGGGCAAAATATTTGGCTTGGAGGAGACATTATCCTAAGTATGCAAGGCATAAGCTGCAGTGCGCCTCACGACCTAGGCAATAAAAAAAGCAGATCGAACATCTCAATAAAGGGGACCAGGTTGTTA
>JALZVV010000204.1 GCA_023299935.1 Dokdonia sp. | reverse complement strand
ACCGCCCTTAACAAGATTAACGATTGTTGATTGTTGATTGTTGATTAATGAACTAGAATAAGGTGGTTGAGTGATTTTACTTTTGTAAAAAGTCAAATCGTATCGAAACTAACGCTTTAAAAAGATTAAGCCCAATTTGAAGTCTAGTTATTACTTTTCTTTTTAATCCTGTTTTCGGAATTATCCCAATAAAGAAAATCAATATTTTGTGAATACCATTCCTTCCAATCTTCTAAATTTTTCTTGGATGGCTCATCCACTGGAAAATAGGATTCTGTTGTATCACATTCCAATCCTGTCAACACTTCAAAAAAAGTTATACTCCTTCTCAGTTCATCACTATCAATAGTATCGACTTTGAAATCAACAAAATCCTCAATGACTTTTAAATGACCATTGTTGGTTAATTCAATGTTTTTAACTTTTTCATCTTGAGAAATGCAACCTAAAAAGAATATCAAAAATAAAATCGAGAGAAATCTTACCATCACATATGTTTCGTTTTTGATTTTATGAAAGGATATAGTGTGCTTACTCTTTTCGCGAAAGCGCAACAAATAACATACTAGGTTATAACGTATCCCCTCAACACCTCAAATTAATTAGCCACATCACTCATAAACTTGATACGGTACAGACGTAATTCTTCGTCATCATAATCCCCATCAAATTCTTCTAGAGCAGCTTCTATCCCGTCTGTCTCTGCCTCCATAAAGTAATCGTGCAGTTCTTCTTGCTGATCCTCATCCAGAAGGTCATCAATCCAGTAATTAATATTGAGCTTGGTACCACTAAAGACTATGGCTTCCATCTCTTTAATAAAGTCAGACATATCCTTGCCCTTGGCAGAAGCAATGTCATCTAGTGGGAGCTTACGATCTACATTCTGGATAATGTATAATTTTAAGGCACTATTAGCACCTGTACTTTTTACCACCAAATCATCGGGACGGGTGATATCATTTTCTTCTACATAAGTAGCTATAAGCTTAATAAAATCTGCCCCATATTTCTTTGCCTTTCCATCGCCTACGCCATGAACATTAGCCAGTTCTTCTATAGTCACGGGATATTTTACAGACATATCATCTAGAGACGGATCTTGAAAAACTACAAAAGGAGGTACATCTAGCTTTTTTGAGACTTTCTTACGTAAGTCTTTAAGTATAGATACTAAATTTTTATCACAGCCACCACCACCTTTGGCGGCCACAATACTATTGTCTGTTTTTTCATCAAAAATATGGTCATCTGCCATCATAAAAGATTGTGGAGATGTAATAAAATCCATTCCTGCTTGTGGGAGTTTAACCACCCCATAAGTCTCTATATCTTTCTTAATATAACCTGCTACTAATGCCTGACGCAGGAGTGCATGCCAGTATGCTACGTCTTTAGACTTGCCAGTTCCAAAAAAGGGCTGTTCGTGAGTTTTATGTGAAGTGATAATGGCATTCTCTTTACCCATCATAGTAAATACAATCTCCTTACTTTTATAAATCTGATTGGTATCTTGTATGACCTTTAATAAAGTCTGTAATTGGTTTTTGGCTTCGTGTTTTTTCTTTGGAAAACGCATATTATCATCTAGCATTCCTCCCTCTCCGGTTGCATTGTCAAAATGCTCACCAAAATAATGTAGAATAAATTTCCTGCGGGAGATACTCGTCTCACAATAAGCAACCACTTCTTGCAAAAGCGCATGACCTACTTCCTGCTCTGCTACAGGCTTGCCGCTCATAAACTTTTCTAACTTCTCAATATCCTTATAAGCATAAAAGGCAAGGCAATGACCTTCTCCTCCATCTCTTCCTGCTCTTCCCGTCTCCTGATAATAACTCTCAATACTCTTAGGAATATCATGATGTATCACAAAACGCACATCTGGTTTATCAATTCCCATCCCAAAAGCAATCGTAGCTACAACCACATCTGTATCTTCCATCAAGAACATATCTTGATGTTTAGCCCTAGTTTTTGGGTCTAATCCCGCGTGATACGGCACCGCTTTTAAGCCATTTACTTGTAGGGTTTGAGCAAGTTCTTCTACACGCTTTCGCGAAAGACAATACACTATCCCACTCTTCCCTTCATTCTGTTTTACAAATCGTATAATATCTGAATCTACCTGCCCTGTTTTAGGGCGTATCTCATAATACAAATTAGGCCTATTGAAAGAAGCTTTAAAGGTATTAGCATTAGAAATTCCAAGATTTTTTAGGATATCTTCTTGTACCTTAGGTGTTGCAGTTGCCGTTACCGCTATAATAGGAATACCCTCCCTAATACGCTGCAATATCCGACGCAAATTGCGATACTCTGGTCTAAAATCGTGTCCCCATTCTGATATACAATGCGCTTCATCTACGGCCAGAAACGATATCGTTACAGATCGCAAAAACTCTACATTTTCTTCTTTAGTTAAGGACTCTGGTGCTACATAAAGAAGCTTAGTCACTCCATTAGTAATATCCTCTTTTACCTTTTTTATCTCTCCTTTATTGAGCGAAGAATTCAATACGTGGGCAATACCTTCTTCTTGCGAGATCCCTCTTAAGGCATCAACCTGATTTTTCATCAAAGCAATTAATGGAGAAACTACAATCGCTGTTCCTTCCTTCATTAGTGCTGGTAATTGATAACACAAAGACTTGCCTCCTCCTGTAGGCATAATTACAAAGGTGTGCATATCCTGCACAATACTTGTAATCACTTCTTCCTGTAGTCCTTTAAACTGTCCGAAACCAAAATATTTCTTAAGAGCTCCGTGTAAGTCTAATTCCATTATACTCATAAATCTTGATGCATTTTTACATACCTTTGTATATCTAAATATAAGAAATTCTCGACGTTCAACAAACCTAATACTACAGCAAGTTTTGAACATTTATAAGCAAATTAAAGCTAGTGCTCGCAAAACCATACAGATAGAGCAAGAAGCCATCGCAAATCTTAACACACTTATAGATGATGAGTTTGCAGCAGCGGTTCATACTATATATGAATCTAAAGGTCGTGTGGTAATTACAGGTATAGGCAAGAGTGCTATTATAGCACAAAAAATCGTAGCAACCCTTAATAGTACAGGGACACCTTCTATTTTTATGCATGCCGCAGATGCTATTCACGGCGATCTGGGAACCATTCAGAAAAATGATATTGTCATTTGTATTTCAAAAAGTGGGAATACCCCAGAGATTAAAGTTTTAGTGCCTTTAATCCAAAAAACAGGCAATACACTTCTCGCGATTACGTCTAACCGTGATTCGTTTCTAGGAACCGCAGCCAATTATGTGCTTCACGCTTTCGCGAAAGCGGAAGCCTGCCCCAACAACCTCGCCCCTACAACCAGTACAACGGCGCAGTTAGTCATAGGAGATGCTGTGGCGGTAGCCTTATTGGACCTAAAGGGGTTTACAGATAAAGACTTTGCTAAGTATCATCCAGGCGGAGCACTAGGAAAAAAGCTCTACCTACGAGTGAACGACCTCACCGCTTTAAATGAAGCACCGCAGGTTGCCCCTGCTGCTAGTCTTAAAGAAGTGATTGTAGAAATATCTGCCAAACGTCTAGGCGTTACCGCAGTGGTAGATGGCTCGAGTATTGTAGGTATCATTACCGATGGTGACCTGCGTAGAATGCTTGCAAAAAATGATAGCCTAGATGGCTTGAGTGCAGCAGATATTATGAGTCCAGCACCTAAAACGATTGCCAATGATGCGATGGCCGTAAAGGCAAAACTTATTTTAGAAGAGAATGGCATTAGCCAACTACTAGCTACAGAAAATGGAAAGTATACTGGAGTTGTACATATACACGACTTGATAAAAGAAGGGATTATCTAATGGCTGCAACTACAGATAAGAACCCTCAAGAAATGTCTTTTTTAGACCATCTTGAAGTACTCAGATGGCATTTGATACGGTCTACCTTAGCCGTGGTGCTCATTGCAATAGTTGCTTTTATTTTTAGAAAATTTCTTTTTGAAGTAATCATTTTTGGTCCTTCCTATCCTGATTTTATATCCTATGATATCTTGTGCAGTATTTCTAATGTCTTTGGTATGGACAAAGGCTGTATTGGGGAAGGTGATTTGGATTTTATTGTACAGAGTCGTAAGGTAGCTGGACAATTTAATGCTGCCATATGGACATCAATCACCGCTGGTGTTGTTGTAGGATTCCCATATATCCTATATGAATTCTGGAAATTTATATCGCCAGGACTGTATGACAACGAACGTAAGAATTCCAGAGGATTTATTGTTATTGCTTCTTTTCTCTTTTTCCTAGGAACTTTATTTGGGTATTTTGTGATATCACCACTCTCAATAAACTTTCTCGCGAGTTTTAAAATAGCAGATACGGTACAAAATGAATTTGATATTGATTCTTATATAGGACTAATAAGAGCGTCCGTGCTTGCTGCAGGCTTTATTTTTGAATTACCCATTATCATTTATTTTTTGACCAAAATAGGATTGGTAACCCCTCAATTCTTAAGAAAATATAGAAAATATGCCCTAGTCATTGTATTAATCCTTGCTGCGATAATCACCCCTCCAGATATTAGTACACAAGTGATTGTAGCAGTACCTATTTTGATATTATACGAGATGAGTATCTGGATAAGCCATTTTGTAGTAAAAAAAGAAGAAAAACGAATCAAACAAGAAGGATACTAACTATTGTTAGTGGAATTTAATCACATCACTTATATATATATCAAAAACAGGGGATATTAATTTCAAGAGACTGAGCTCCCCATAATACGTAACCTATGAGTAAGCCCGTAGAAGAATTTAATGCCTATCGTTCGAGAATGACCGATGTTATTCTTGAAGACAACAATAAGATTATAAAACGTATTTTTAATCTAGACACCAACGCTTATGCTAGCGGTGCGCTAGATGTAAAAACAAAAGAGCTTCTGGGTCTTGTAGCTTCAACAGTATTACGCTGTGATGACTGCGTGAAGTATCACTTAGAAACAGCCTACAAACATGGTGTTTCTACAGAAGAAATGATGGAGACTATGGGTATTGCTACCTTAGTAGGAGGAACAATAGTCATTCCTCACTTGAGACGAGCTAGAGAATACTGGATGGAACTAGAAGCACATAATAGTTAACCTTCTATTAATTAAAGAAAGAACTATTTTCAAAAAAAGTATCTTTACCTCTTATGAAATTAAGTGCACAGCATCTTATGAAATCCTATAGCGGCCGTAAGGTGGTTAAGGATATCACTGTAGAAGTAAATCAAGGAGAAATCGTTGGACTTCTAGGACCTAATGGAGCTGGTAAAACTACCTCTTTCTATATGATAGTGGGCTTAGTAAAACCTAACGGCGGTCATATATTTTTAGACAATCAAGAGATTACAAAATTTCCTATGTATAAACGGGCACAGCACGGTGTGGGCTATTTAGCCCAGGAAGCATCTGTGTTTCGTAAACTAAGTATCGAAGACAATATTTTAAGCGTGCTCCAACTTACGAAGCTTTCTAAAAAAGAGCAACTCCATAAAATGGAAGAACT
>JALZVV010000203.1 GCA_023299935.1 Dokdonia sp. | reverse complement strand
TGTCAGTGCTAACCTAAAATGTACCACCCATTTGCATAAAAAGTGTACCAGTAAAAAAGGTCACTAAATCAAGAGTGTAAATGTTAACATCGACATCATTTTAACTCAGAATGAAGTCGTATTATATGATAGGTACAGCAATGTATATAACAATACTCACCTTGCACAAACAAGGCATTAGCCAGAGAAAAATAGCAAGAACAACTAATACTCACCGCAAGACAGTAAGAAAAATTATTGAAAGATATGAATTATCAAAAATTGAAACTCCAATTCCATATACCAGACCTTCATCAACAGATTCTTGGCACGAAGAAATAATTAGCCTTCTGTCTGATCAATTAAGCACTGTAAGAATATTCGAGAAACTCCAAGAGAATGGTTATAACTCCAGTTATAGTTCACTCAGTAGATACGTTAGAAAACATAACATCAAGAAGAACACCTGCGTTAGATTCCATACCGAGGCTGGAGAAGAAGCTCAAGTTGATTTTGGTGATATAGGCAAAAAGCTTGATGCTAATGGGAAATTAAGAAAAGCATATGTTTTTAATATGCGTTTGAGCCATAGCCGTTTTGATTATTATGAAGTTGTTTTTGATCAAACAGTTGAAACTTGGATTAAGTGTCATATTAACTCATTCAGACATTTTGGTGGTGTACCCAAAATCATCAAATTAGATAATCTAAAATCTGGAATTGTAAACACAAATTTTTATGAACCAATATATCAAAAAGAATATAAACGTATGGCGGATCATTATAATTGTTTATTATCACCTTGTCGCCCTTACCAACCACAAGAAAAGGGTAAGGTGGAATCTGGTATAAAATACGTAAAGAATAACTTTTTTGCAGGTAGAGAGTTCCATTCTTTTCAAGAAATGAGTCGGCATCTGGATAGTTGGTTGGTAAGAGCTAACAATAGGCTGCATGGAACTACAAAAACTAAACCATCAGAACTATTTGCTGATAAAGAATTATCATGCTTACTCAAGCTGCCTTCGGCAGAGTTTAGCTTATTGTCTTGGCATTATCGCAAAGTAGGTAAAGATTGCCATATTAATTTAGAAAATAATTATTATTCAGTACCATCAAAATATGTTGCAACAGAAGTGAGCATCGCCTTAAGCTCTGAAATAGTAAAAATATATTCTAAGGATGATGCTTTGGTTGCTACGCATGCTAGGGCAAAGAATGTTGGCATATTCACTACTAATATTAGTCATTACGATAAATATAAAAGACTTTATCCTGGGTCAGAGGAGCATGATGAAAAATACAAAACATCTATGGTAAAAATGGGTAGTAATTGCGAATTAATGCTCTCCTTTATTAAGCAAGAACACAAAAGTGATTGGTATAGAGCTGTGAAAGGAATAGTAAATTTAAAAAAATATTATAGCGATGATTCTATAGATAAAGCCTGCTTAAGAGCGCTACATTATGGGATTAGCTCTTATAGTAAAATTAAGCGAATTCTTGAAAGTAACTGCCATGATCTACCTTTGAATGGATTGAATACTGGAGGTACAAATGCAAAGTTTAATTAGTGATCTACGATCATTCAAACTCTCTGGTATGGCATTTTGCTTAGAAGAAAGATTAATCTATGCTCAAACAAATAAACTCTCTTACCAAGAGCTATTAGAACTGTTATGTGATGATGAAAAAAGTAATCGCAAAGACAACAACTACAAAAAGAGAAAAAATGCAGCAAAGCTTCCTTCTCTCAAAAAAATAGAAGATTTTGATTTTAGCTTTCAACCTAGTATAGATCAAAAAATTATCTCGGATCTTGCAACATGTCAATTTATCAATTCAAAAGAAAATATAATTTTAGTTGGTGCATCAGGAACTGGTAAAACACATTTAGCAATATCATTTGCTATTAAGGCTTTATCCAAGGAATATGGCGTGTATTTTACGACTGTATCAGATCTATTATATAATCTTCATATTTCAAAAGCCGATAATAGCTATCCAAAGAAGCTAAAGCAGTTGATAAATTACGACTTGCTTGTACTAGATGAGCTTGGTTTTAAGCAATTACCAAAATATTCCTCTGATGATTTTTTTGCCATAATATCCAAAAGATATGAGCATAAATCAACAATCATCACCACCAATAAAGAATTATCTGATTGGAACGATATTTTTGATGAGGAAGTGTTAACCAGAGCAATTGTTGATCGACTGATGCATCATGCTTCAATATTTAACATTAAAGGTAAAAGTTATCGAATGAAGGAAATTAAAAAATTGGAGGGTAATATGGGATAAATTTTTTATTTCTAGTGGTACACTTTTTACGCGAATTAGTGGTACACTTTTAATTGACATTGACAAAATCAGGCTCAATTATGATGTGGCGTCATATAAATTTCCGAGGTTTATACGATTTTTCCGAAGAAATGACTATGGATAAATTTGGGCTTAAATTGGACAGAGCAAAACCGCTGTGGGCTATATAAACACTGATATACAACCATGCGGCCGCGCTACTTTATATCCTTTTGTTGGAAAACACCCAAG
>JALZVV010000202.1 GCA_023299935.1 Dokdonia sp. | reverse complement strand
TATTGAGGCGGTACAATTTGAATTAGAAGAGTTAGATAAAATCCTAGTTGCTGCAAGTGCGGTGATACCCGTTTTTGAGTTTAAAGAATGGCATTACAATAATTTGAGCACGGTCTTAATCTACCCCAATCATTTTAATAAAGACCTGTCTTTTTCGCAAGATAAAAACGACCGTAATATAGCAGGTATGGTAGGTACAGGACGGTTTAATAATCAGATGATTCTTTCGCGTAAAGCGCTACACCATGGGTTTACAAATGCTACAGACAAGGGCAATACTGCAATTCACGAATTCATCCACTTATTGGATTATACAGATGGTCAGGTAGATGGCATTCCAGAACGTCTTATGGAGCATCAATATATTGCGCCTTGGTTAGCTTTGATGCATAAAGAAATGGAAGCGATTAACAAGGACGAATCTGATATACGTGCTTATGGAGGCACGAGTCAGATAGAGTTTTTTGCTGTTGTTTCGGAGTACTTTTTTGAACGCCCGGACTTGTTTAAAAGAAAGCATCCCGAACTCTACGAGATGCTTGCACGATGTTTTTATACAGAAGGGAAGACTGCTTAGCCTATTATTCTTTTATCTCCTCTAGAATCTTCTCAGAATTTTTAAGCATACTGCTGTTGATTCTAGTGATATACCGTAACATTAGAAAAAATAAGAGAAAGCAAACCGGTAGTGCATAAATGAACCGCATATTAAGAGTCTCAAAGAGGTTCTCTCCTTTTAGAAATTTTAACAAGACAGGTATGCTCACAATCATAAATACAAAGCTCATAGCCATATTTATCTTTTGGAAATTGACAAATCTCTTTTTACTTTTTGCATAGGCTTCCATCGTCTCTTTATAGGTATGTTGTGTGATGTTGAGCTGTTGTAAATCGCGTATGGTTTTAATAGAAAAGATGGGGAGTATAATCAAAATAGGTATTGAAATTAATCCACAGATTTGCAATGGGAGGGTGTCTAATTGTTTAAAATTTAAGAGCAAAGCTATTACCGTAATAAAGCTTATTACACTAAATACTTTATCTGGTAAAGCAATTTTATTCCAGTGGTTTTTATAACGAGATTGTGTCATTTTCATAATAAGGTCGTTTGTAATGAGTTTTTGTTGTTCTAGTTCGCTACTCATAGCGGTCCAGGCGGCTTGCATTTCTTCTAATTCCATAAGCTTTATTTTTTTACAAGACGTTTGCGCAATTTGTCTTTGGTTCGTGAAATTCTCGTAGCAACATTACTACGGCTAAAACCCGTAATTTTTGCTATGTCTTCATATTTTTTTCCTTCCAATAAAAGCAATATGATACCTTTTTCTATGTCGGGTAGTTGTTTAATTTGAGTATACATTTTGGCGAGGCGTTCTTCCAGCAAGCTATCTTTAATTTCATACTTCAACTGGATATGTTCTAAGCCTACCTTCTTACCACTCTTCTTCTCTTTACGTAAATAGGTGAAGGCCGTATTTAAAGCAACACGATACATCCAGGTACTTTGTTTGGAATCGCCTCTAAAACTTCCATAGCCTTTCCAGAGCTGATATACGATTTCCTGATAAAGGTCCATTTGATCCTCGTAGGTATCGCAATACAAGCGCGTAATTTTATAAATGATACCTTCATGATTTTTAATCATCTGGTAGAAGTCAGCTTCTATAGCCATAACCAATTTTAATTATTCAGTAAGTAACACTTATTTTAAAAAAGTCACATAATTTTTTATTTTTTTTCAAAAGCCTATTTTTGAAACTATGGAAATAGACAATTTTACGAATGAGTTTTTTGGTATCGGGATCCAAAACGGTAAGACTCCAGAAAACCTTGGTGTATTATGGAGAAGTGCTCAAAATCTTGGAGCCAGTTTTATCTTTACAATAGGAAACAGGTATGCTAAGCAATCTAGTGATACGCATAACGCGGTAAAAGCAATGCCTTATTTTCATTATGAGAATTTCCAAGATTTTTATATCCACTTACCTAAAGGGGCGCGATTAGTTGGTGTAGAAATGACAGATAATGCGCAAAGCTTAGAGCATTTTGAACATCCTAGACGCTGCGTCTATTTACTGGGAGCAGAAGATCACGGCCTTTCTAAAGAAGCTATAGAAAAAGCACACTTTCTTGTGCAATTCCTGTCTAAAATGAGCCTTAATGTAGCAGTAGCAGGCAGTATTGTTTTATATGATAGAACACGAGCTAAGAAGAGAGCATAAGTAAGTTGCTCTTCTCGATTAGTTGGGATGAGTATTACAAGGTGTGTATGGCCATAGCTTTAGTACAGGAACAAGTATAACCCACATAAGAAGCATTACCTTTGCATAAATAACAAAAGAGTATATGTCGCATAAAGCAGGTTTTGTAAATATTATTGGAAATCCTAATGTAGGAAAAAGCACCTTAATGAATGCCTTTGTAGGAGAGCGTTTGAGTATCATTACTTCAAAAGCTCAGACGACTAGACACCGTATTCTAGGGATCGTAAATGGAGAGGATTTCCAGATGCTATTAAGTGATACGCCGGGTATTATAAAGCCAGCTTACCAGATGCAATCTGCGATGATGGATTTTGTAAAGTCTGCTTTTGAAGATGCAGATGTATTGCTTTACCTCGTTGAGTTAGGAGAAAAAGAGCTTAAGGATGAAGCCTTTTTTAATAAAATTAGAAATGCAAAAATACCGGTCTTACTACTACTCAATAAGATTGATAAAGGTAATGAAGAGCTGTTGGTAGAAGCTGTGCAATTATGGCAAGAAAAAGTCCCTAATGCAGAGGTTTTTGCAATTTCTGCTTTAGAAAACTTTGGAGTTAAAGAAGTATTTGAGCGTATCGTTGCTTTATTGCCGGAGTCACCTCCTTTTTATCCTAAAGACCAATTAACAGATAAGCCAGAGCGCTTTTTTGTAAACGAAATTATTAGAGAAAAAATCTTAATGCACTATAAAAAGGAGATACCTTATAGTGTAGAGATAGATACAGAAGAGTTTTTTGAAGAAGAAACTATTATACGTATGCGTGCTGTAATTATGGTAGAGCGTGATAGCCAGAAAGGTATTATCATAGGCCATAAAGGCGGTCCTTTAAAACGAGTAGGAGTAGAGGCGCGTAAGGATTTAGAAAAGTTTTTTGGAAAACAAGTGCACCTCGAACTGTATGTAAAAGTCAATAAAAACTGGCGTAGTAATCAAAAACAGTTGCGTCGTTTTGGCTATAATAACAAATAAGTAGCTAGTAATAAGTAAAAAGTATTTAGCAGCCAGTTTGTGAAAAATATTACGCACTATCATTAGTAACTAATAGCTGAAAATCGCGAAGCTTATGAATCGAAAACTCAAAAACAGCGAGCTTAATAGAAAGGATGTAGCCCAATTCAAAGAGGCTACAAAAACGCCGCTTATTATTGTTTTGGATAACATAAGAAGTCTCAACAATATAGGCTCTGTTTTTAGAACGGCAGATGCGTTTTTAATCGAAAAAATTTATTTGTGTGGAATCACCGCACAACCCCCACATCGTGACATACAAAAAACAGCTTTAGGAGCAACAGACGCTGTAGATTGGGAATATGTAGAAGATATCATTGCGCTTTCGCGAAAGCTAAAACAAGAAAACGTGCTTCTATGCGCTATTGAGCAAGCAGAAGATGCGGTGTTGCTTCAAGATTTTAAACCAGAATCTACAAACAAGTATGCCCTTATTTTTGGAAATGAAGTTAAGGGTGTACAGCAAGAAGTAGTAAGCCTGTCTGATACGGTTATTGAAATACCACAATTTGGGACAAAACACTCGCTCAATATTTCGGTTAGCGCTGGAATATGCATTTGGGAATTCTTCTCAAAAATGACATAATCCCTTTTAGAAGGTATCTTTTTCTTTGGTTCGTTTCTTTTCGATGAGCAAAAAAAATGAATAGAAACAAAAAAGACAAACTTGCTTTTGCGACATGCTCGCGCGAGTGTGAATATTAAATAGTTTGTAAATTGTTTTTTATCAAAAAAAAATCTATTTCGAAGATGACTTTTTTGGTTTCCTTCTTTTGAATGAATAATAGAAACAAATAGGGAAAGTTTGTTTTCAATATTCACAATATTCAACTTAGGCTGTAATCTTAAGAAATAGATTTTAAATATAAAAAATTCAATATTACTTTAAAAAAGAGACCGTTTTGGACAAACCACTATTACTATAGATAATATCTATTAAATATCTTTTTAAATAAATATAAGTTATTATTATATTAAATAGAGCGCTCTAAAACAGACTTATTTTTAATTTAAATAACAGTAACAACTACTTTGTTGACCGTGTGTTTGAAGCGCTCTTAAAACGCTTTATTTTAAGTTTTGATGAAATTTGGTTAAAAACTCCTGCAAAATGGTGATAACTAGCTTGGGTTGAGT
>JALZVV010000201.1 GCA_023299935.1 Dokdonia sp. | reverse complement strand
ATAAGATAACCATAACAATTAAAAATTGATATTATGAAGGCACATACATTACTTATTACATTACTCGGGTTTGCAACCTTAACAAATGCGCAAATAGACACCCAAAAGTTGTTAAACAAACAACAGACAGAACGTCAAACACTTGAAAAGCAACAACGTGCAGAACTAGGTAAAATTACTGCACAACGGGATGCAAAAATAAATGGACTAGACGCCGAAAAGAAGGCACTGGTACGAGAAGGTGATAAGGCAATTGCCAACTTAAAAGCTCAAGGATTTAAAGAAGGAGCTGCAGGAGCAAATGATCAAAGGATTGTAAACCAAAAGCGTGCAAATGCATTAGCACAAACAGACCTCGAGGCAAAGCATAAAAAAATAAGAAACGAGGCTAACGCTACTTTTAAGAGTCAGAATAAGCAACTCGCAGAGCGTTTTGGAAACCAACAGAGACTTTTAGCAAATTCTCAAACACAAAAGAAAGCCCTTGCACGGCATCAGGATGATGAACGCAAAGCACAGGATTCTAAGACTAAAGCAAAGCTTGGTAATGTAGTTTATAAAGAAGCTCGACTTAAAGATGGATTAAATCAAGACGTTAAAGAAAAGGCAAGTGTTTATGGAAAAAACACTCCTCAAAAATTTCAGGCAGAAAGAGAACTGCGACGAGATCTGCAAGAACCGTTAAAAAAGTTGGGTGGAGAAAGAGCTGCTATCCTTAAACAAGATAAAGTAGAGAAAGAAGCCCTTAAAAACCGTCAAAATCAAGCAAAAAAGTTAACGCAAAGACAAGTAGGAGAGCGTGATGCATTAATGAAAAGACAAAACGATCAACGAGCAGAGTTAAAGCAAAAATTAACTCAGAATAATGTACCTAAAGAAAAAGCAAATAAAATCCTTGCTAAGCAACAAAAGGTAAATCAAAAACCTGTGCAGGCATTAAACAAGAAACAGGCTGCAGAAGTTAAAAAGTTCAATAAGAATACAGCTAAGGCCTCACAAAAATCAAGCTCAGGGATTAAGAGTAAGGTAAAGAAAGCTATAAAAAAAGTAACGCCTTCCAGAAGTAGTTCCTCTTCTTCATCATCTTCTTCAAAAGCTGCTAAGGAAACAACAAAGAAAAAGAAAACAGCACCAAAAACCAGAGGAAGACGTAATTAATACATTAAGAATTAGAACAAGTAAAAAAAAGTAGTCAGATAAAAAATAGTATACTACTAGTTACAGTCTTCTTTGCAATCCAACTAAGTTTTGGTCAGAATGAGGGAACAAAAAGATTACAAGCAGATCAAAAAGCAGAAGTCGCAAAACTTGTGAGTAAGCAATCAGGAGAAATCAATAAGTTCAAGGCAGATAGAGATGGAAAATCTGTTCCGGTAAAAGATATGCCTTCTATTGCAAATAGTATTGAAAGTCAGAAGTCTTTTAAGAAAACAAACAGATTGATTAAAACAATGCTAAAACCTTAGAAAAGCAAAAAAGATTAATGAAAAGGCCAATAAGGCCGTCAAGAAAGTGCGTAAAGGAAGAAAAAGGATAATCAATCAAACTTCTAATAGTCATACATTAAAAGAATACAATTATGAATCATTTAAATACCAAATTAATAGTACTTGCAACTGCACTATTGATGTCTATTTCCAGTATTGCACAATTGAGTTGGGACAAGCTTTCACCAGAAATACTAAATGGATTAGAAGGAGGTGTCCATATGCCTAGTATAGCGGCTACCGCCTTTGTAAATGGGAATACAATCTATTATGTTTCTGATTTAGAAGGCGTGCAAGAAGGAGATCTATCACTTTATGGCGATGGTTTACCTCAAGGATGGAACAATCTTACAGCTGCTGCTCGCTGGAACGATAATACGATTATGTTATTTAATGGCAACGAATACGCCTTATTTAACCTAGATGAGGTAAGCATTGCTTATAGAGGTCCATTTCCTAATGTGCCTAGCACCATAGATGCCGTTTCTAATTGGGGAGATACTCAAATCTTATTTTTCTCAGGATCTCAATACGTTATTTATGATAAAGATGATCAATCGGTTTCAGAGCCTTCGGCCATATCAGATTTTGTAGGTTACGAACTAGGTACACCAGATGCGGTTGTAAATGGTGATGATGGCTTTATGTATTTCTTTAGTCGCGGTCGTTTTCAGGCCTTAGACATGGATACACAATCTTTTGGAGATGTAGTTACATTAGCAAGGACATCAGGAGGATTACCACCTGTAGCTTCAGGATCTTCATCATTACCGCCTGTTGGGAGTAATAGTTCGCTTTCGCGAAAGCAAGATACACCACCAGTAACATCAGAAAGACAAGAAGCGTTTGTAGAAGAAGAAACGGGAATAGATACTTCTAACTGGTGTTTAGTAGGATCGCCACGAGGCAACTCAGATGCAGATCTAGTAAGCGATGAAACGGCAGTAAAAGGGTCAGATATTGGCGACTCTTCTGAAGATGATGCAGAGCCAGGGACACGTGTTGCAGAGATACGAGTTTGGGGTGGACGTGTGGTTTCTGGGTTGCAAACTGTTTTACAAAATGAAGATGGTGAGCTGCTTGAACTTCCAGTTATGGGTACAAAAAAAGGCAGAATGCAAAACTTTATCGTTCCAGAAGGTGATTGTATCACAGGGGTAGATGGGCAGTTTGCTGGCGAGTATGGACAGTATATTCATAACCTCACCTTTGTAACTTCTGGTGGTCGCTCTAAAAAAATAGGAGGACCAGGCAAAAGAGCCTTTAAGCTTAGATTAGATTCTGGAGTTTCTTTTTATGGCTTTAAAGTGCATCATACTAATAATTTGAGCGGGATTGCGCTTAAATACGTTGGTTTTGAAGGTGAAATGCCTGAAGTCGTAGAAGAAGAAGTTGCATCATCTGGCGGTCGTTCCGGTAGTGGAAAAAGCTTTAAAGCAAAGTTTATAGGAGAGTATGATGACCAGCATATAGATTATTTAAAAGAAGAACTTATCGAATTACAAGGCGGTGGTTCTGAGTTTGTAAGACTAGAATTACCAGCAAAAGATTGGATGGGGAAAGCAATAGATTATCTTACACTAGATCCATTGGATATTGCAAAATCTCCTACAAAAAAGACCGCGATACGATTAATCGCTTCAGAAGAAAGAGGAGGAGTGCGCAGTGATAAGGTACTTCCGCATGGAACCCATTTTACTACAATTAGCGGAGGTACTCAAAAGGATGATAAATCTTGGGTAGAGAATTATAGCGACTTTACCACTAATTTTAATGTGGGTGTTGATGTAAGCGTTGGGACGCCTGTAGGTGGAGGTAGTTTGAGTGCTAGTTATGCTCAAATGAATAATACAAAAATGGGAAGAGAAGAGATTTACTACAGCCGTATTGCAGAACGTAAATTATTTAATCTCAAGATGGATTTGTTGTTTAGTGACCCAGAGACGGGAGATCGCAAACGACAATTACTAGACTATGATTTTAGAAGGATGGTAGATGAACTTCCCGTACCCGCATCTGTACCAAGAATAAAGTTATCAAGTTACCAAAAAGGAAAAAGATTACCTTCTCAAATTGAGCGAGTGCGTGAGGCTTATATGAAAGTAATTGATAAGTATGGAACTCATTTTATAGAAGAGGCAGATTTTGGCGGTAAGTTTAGTTCCTACACCATAATTACCAAAGAAGATTATGAGAATACACGTATGACAGAGACAGAATTTAAAGCCTCTGCAGAGGCTCAGATTAAGGCTGTTAATATAGGGGGTGGCGTAGAGTTTGGATATGGTACGAAGAGTACGGTAGGAAACAAAAAAGGAAAACTAAGTGTACGTAATTTTGTACAGGGAGGTAATGGTGAAATTTTTGATACCTGGAATACGAGTGTAAGCGGGAATCCTGTTCCTGTAAGAGTAAAACTCCGACCACTTTCTGATTTATTATCACAAGAGTTCTGGCCACAACATAGTGATATAGAAAAACGTCAAGCTACTTTACTAGCCGTAATTAATCAATATTTAGTAGATAATGATAGAGCACCAATAAGCGCTAAGCGAGGTAATTTCTTTTCTGAACCTAAGGCTGTGGATTATACGTATACTATGAGCATTACTGGTATTAAATGTGCCGCCGTGCATGATGCAAAATTAGATGGGGCCGCTAATGTCTATGGCAAAATTCGTGCTGGATACTTTAGTGATGCAGGTAACAAAGAAGAAGAAGTGTGGAGTATGTCTAAAGCTTCTTCTGTAGATATTAGAAAAGGTGGGATGGAACCTTTAACAGAAAAAATGGAGATCGTACTTAGCGGTGATCAAACGGGGCATTTTGTAATAAATGGTCAGTTTCAAGATGCACTTACTAATGGAATGGCAGGAGTAGGCAAGTTGTTTGGAGATCTTGCAAAAGAAGTTACTGGAAGCTCGGCATCCTACGGTTCAAAAAGTTTAAAGATTCCTTTTGATGATATCACAGAAACACCTCAAGAATTTAAAGTAAAAGGATTCAATTTTGAAAGTACTAAGCTAGAAATTCTGGTAACTGTTTCTAAACGGCCAGACTATGCAAAAGAGTCAGAGGATAAAAAGTAAACTTTGGATTGTTAATTTGGGGGAATTGATATCCATAATTAAAAAGCATGTCGAAAGACGTGCTTTTTTTATGTTTTGATTGCGTAGAGTATGCTTTCGCGAAAGCGTTATCTTCTTAATAATCCATTAGGCAGCGAGCATATTTTGCTCATATGATTTCTTAATGAGCTCTGCTTTACTGTTTATATTAAGAAGTCTATAGATCGTTTTAATATGATGCCTTACGGTGTCTATAGATATAAGAAGCTTATCTGCAATCATTTTATAACTTAATCCATCTACAACGCCCTCTACTATTTGCAATTGTCTATTGGTTAATGCCGTTTTTGAGACTGCTTTTTTAGCATTAAAAAAGCTGAGCACTTTACGCGCAATAGCAGGAGATATATAAGATCCTCCGTGATAGGTTGTGATAATAGCTTCTTCAATTTTAGTTATGGGAGTACAGCTAGAAAAACACGATACTGCACCAGCGTATAATGCTTTAAAAATCCCTTCGTCTTTGCTATCTGCATTGATAATTATAATACTGGCATCCGGCAACTGATTTTGAATTTCCCGAATTTCTTCTAAGTTAGCAATTCCGGAGTTTCCAATATCTATTAATATAACATCCACTTTAGGATTTCTTGTGACCTTGATAGCTTGGATAAAAGCATCACTACTTTTTGCTAAAAAACTAATATTGATATTGAGACTGTCCAATAGGAAAGTTTCAAGAGAAGTCTTAATCAAAATATCATTTGTTAAAACAGCAAGTTGAATAGAATGTGACATAAATGTATCATTTAAAAGGATGATACAATAGTACGCTGGCTAATAATTTAGGATGTCTAGTATAGTTGAGTAGTCAAAGATACTGGACAATGTTTTTGACGTAGTAGATACTGTTTTTGGAAGTGAAAACAGCAGTTTTAAACTTGTGAAACGTCGTCAAATAAGGGATTTTGAAGTTTGAATGTAAAGTGATAGAAACGTTTGAATTCTTAAGTAGTCAAAGATTCTGGACGCATTAATTGCTCTTTTTTATAGGCTGTTGGAGTACGGTTAGTCACTTTTTTAAAGGCACTGTAGAAACTTGATTTAGAGTTGAACCCAGTTTCTAGTGCAATAGATTGTATGGTGTATTTATTAAATTCTGGATCAATTAGTAACTGTTTTGCAAGTGCAATACGTTGTATGTTTACATAATCTGCAAAGCTGTACTGAGAATGATTATTTACAATTTGTGATAAATAGTTTGCGCTAATGTCAAGTTGAGCAGAAGCTACTTCTAAGGAAAGTTGGGGGTCTAGATATAGTTCTTCTTCTATCATTAATTTTTCAAATTGCTCATAGATCAAGGGGTTGGTTTTCTTTTTGGGAGTTGAGCTTGATGCTGGTTGCGTGGCTTGAGGCGATAATCCTATTTCGTTGACGGTAAAAGATGATTTCTTCTCTCGTATAGCGAGTTGTTCATCAAAAATTCTCGCTTTAAATATTGCAGCATAAGCCACCCAATAGAGTATGAGGGATATTAATATCCACATAGGATAATAATGAGCATATATAGATATGGATCTAGCGCCTTCTACAAATGCTCTAAGAAAAAGTGTTGCCAATAACCATAGCACACACATAATAAGGGTTAAGATAAGGGTATGCTTGAGCCATTTAGTTTGTATAGCAGTTGTTCTTTTTTTTGCTTCCTTGTATATACGTTCATATTTTATGATGGAATAAAATATATAACACACAAACCACATATTAATCCCAATGATAAAAAGTTCTAAGGCCTTATTAAAACCATCTTCAAATTCCAGCGTAAAAATCTCTTGAGAAAACATAGGCAATGAGATTGAAGATAGTACAAAAGGTGTAAACACTAGGAATAGCAGTCTTTTTCTAAGTGGTTTTCCTAGATACCGTGTAACAAACAACAAGAAAAAAGGCCCTACTAATAACTCAAACTGTATGTAAATAGCTGTTAATGCTGGATAATCTTGGTCCAGTTGGGTGTCTCTAAACCAGTATTGTAAATTATTGAGAGCAAGTGCAATTATAGAAAATGCTAGAAATAACTTAAAGGTTTTCCAAGACTTTTTCTTTGATAGAAGTATGGCGGCAAAAAATAGGCCGTGTATAATCCCCGCAGCTATGAATATGTTGTAAATATTAAAGTTTAGTTCATTCATAGGCTCATGCTAGAGACGTGAAGGCGAACAAGCCAAATGGCATAAAATTAGCAAAAGGCTGTGATATTGTAAATGTAGTTTCTTTTTTCATGTAAGCGCCATTACTAAACCTTTTGCTCGTATGATTTTTTGATGAGCTCTGCTTTGCTGTTAATATTAAGAAGGCGATATATTTTCTTGATGTGATCTCTTACAGTATCTATAGAAATTAAGAGCTTATTTGCAATCATCTTATAGCTTAATCCGTCCACCACGCACTCTACGATTTGCAATTGTCTTGATGTAAGTGAGTTCATTCCTTTTTCTTCTTTATTGGGCCCAAAATAATTAATCACTTTTCTCGCTATGGATGGAGACATATAAGAACCTCCAAAGAAAATAGTGGTAATGGCTTCTTCTATTTTTGTAAGCGGTGTGCGTTTAGATATATAAGACACGGCACCAGCGCATAAGGCTTTAAATATTTTTTCATCTTCTTCATAGGTTGTAAGCATGATGATATTGGTTTTAGGTAATAATTTCTTGATATGTGAGATTCCCTCTAGACCTGACATCCCTGGTAAACCTATATCTAGCAGCATAACATCTACCTGAGGTTCTCGAGCTACTTTAATTGCGTTGAGAAAATCTTCTACACTGGTAGCTATAAACTGGATATTTATAGATCTATTATCTCCTAAGTAACTCTCTAAGGATTCCCTTATGAGAATATCATCTTCTACTATGGCTAAATTTATTGTCTTCATATGCTGTAATCCTTGGGTTGATTAATAAGGGTAATACCTTTATAAAAATAGAAGTATTCTTTGAGGATATAAACCACATAAGGATGTGGTATGCTAGGCAGGAATTTTAATGGCGATTTCATAACCATTAGTTGTATTTACTTCTAATTTACCACTAAGTTCTTCTATACGGTGTTTCATATTAGAAATTCCCAAGCCAGCAGATTCTTGTTTTTCTACCTTACCATTATCTTTTATAGAAAGTAGTATCTCACTTTTATTTTTGCTCAAATCTATTTCTACGCTGTCTGCATTAGAGTGTTTTATTATGTTAGCAACGGCTTCCTTTACCACAAGATACAAATGCTGCCGTGTCGCTCCTTCCATTTCTTCTTCATTGCTACGGTTTGCGTGCTTGAGTTGATATCTTAAATCCTTTGCACCTAGAAGCTCTGAGGCAAACTCGTTAATGCGATCAATAAGACTCTGCCAGTTGTCTTTGCGTGCATCCATTACCCAAACAGCGTCTCTCATTTTGAGCATGGCACTACGACTAAGTTCACTTATTCTATCCAGTTTATTTGCTAAATTATCTGGGGCATTCTTGCCTAAGATTTCACTTTGCATTGCCAGCCCTGTTAGTAATGATCCTACATCATCATGTAGATCTGCAGAGATCTTAACGCGCAGTTTCTCAACGGCTTCTTGTTTTTCTACTTTCTGTTTATACTGTGTATTTAAATAGAAGATTATGAAACCTAGAATTCCTAAAATGGCAGCAATAAGAAACCACTGGTTTCTCAATCTAGATTTTGTTTCTAACAATTCCAGACTGCTTTCCTGTTCCTTTATTTTTGAATCTTTCTTCTCTGTTTCATATAGAGTTTGGTAATAGGAGAGCGCTTTTACTTTTTGAGAAGTAGACACAGAGTCTTTAATGCGGTAATATTCGTTTTTGTGAATAGTAGCTTGAGTGGTATTGCCTAATTTTTCATAGGTAGCTGCTAGAAAATTTTCAGCATTATAGATTTCTACAAAACTCTGTTGTTCTTTTTTTCTTTGTAGATGATCTGTTCCTAGTTTAAGGGCTTGGATGTAATTCGCTTTCGCGAAAGCGAGATTCTTCTTTGCCTCTATATAGTAATCCTCTGATGGCCCTTTCGTATATTTTTCTGGATCACTTTCAACTTTTTTCAAATATTCTTCTGCCCGATCAATATTATTATTACTGGCGTGGGCAATGATGAGATTGTTTAGAATATTAGGTTGGATAAATTCTTTAAAAAGCGTTTTTTCGCTCTCCTCTAGTGATTTCTCCATATTTGTTATCCACCCAAGTAGGTCATTTTGTTCTCTGGCATCTGCAGCTGCATTATAATGTACACTATATAAGGCTCCATCATCTTTAGAGGAAAGAGCAATTGCTTCTTGACGTTCTTTTGCCGCTTCTTCCCAGAATTGATTTTGAGAATATAATATGCTCAATTCGTTCTTGCAGTTAATCATGTTTAGAGTATCCTGGAGTTGCGTATATATGGCGTAAGATTCACTAATCTCCTTAGAAGCATCTGCAAATTCTCCCATATTTCCTTTGGTAAAACCTGAGCGGCGCAGGGCAACAGCGATTCTATCTTGTCTACCAGCTTTTTTACTTGTTTCTAAACTTTTTTGAAAAAGATCAATCGCTTCTTGAAGTTTTCCAAAGCTATTGTAGGCGTCTCCTGCGTATAGATGAAGATTAGCACTTACAGGCGTAGTATTTAAGTTTGGTATTTTTTTGAGATATTCCTCATATAAAGCAAGTCCTTTTTGAGGTTTGTTAAGTACGTTGATTTGATAAAATAGTTGGTCTGCTGCCATTGCCGTTGCCAGGTGAATACTGTCTATTGCAATACCTAGATTAATAGTTTCCTGGGCTAGTACGGTATAATTGTAATCTTCATTAAACTCAACAAGTCGTGTGAGACTATCCAACAAGAGTAGTTTCTCTCCTTTCTGAGAAATGGAGATTTTAGTTTTAAGGGTATTTACGGTTTGATCTAGACTCGTTTCTTGACCTACGGATTGCCATAATGTCAAGCTGGTAATAAGTATGGATAGAATAAGTTTCATATCTTTTTATTAATGCTTTCGCAGAAGCTTACTAATATACTAAAACTAAAAAAGAATAGATTATGAGATAATACCTTAAAAATGAAGTGAGACCACCTTAATAATAAGATGGTCTCACTTCATTTGGAAATAAAAAGAATATCTATTTTTTAATTACTTTATAAGTACTGGTTGTGGTACCAGAAGTAGCTGTCATTAAATAGATGCCAGAGGGAAGGTCTCCCACTGAAAGTTGGGTATTTGTAGCATTTATATTTTTATCTAATACTTTTTGCCCAGCTATGTTAAACATGGTAATCTGATCTATAGATTGCCCGGCGTTTATAGTAAGAACATCTACTACAGGATTAGGGAAGAAAGAGAATCCTTCTATCGTATTTTCTTCTGTGCTTAATACAGCATCACTCTCTATGATAATTGTTTGTACAGTAGTAGATGCTTGTGCAAAAGCATAATATGTTTGATTTGCATCTGCTTCAAATGATACCTCTAGGTTAAAACCACAAGTATTGGTCCCGCTATTAACAAAAGTAAGATCATCAAGTGTAGCATTTTCATTAGCGGCGCTATAAAATATAATAGCTTTATTATCATTATTTGTAGGATCTTCAAAGCTTGCAGTGATAGTCCCTTCACCTGTAGTTGTAAATTTGTACCATACAGAATTTTGAGTTGTTGCATTGCAGCCACTAGTGTTAGTTATTTGATCATTTGTTGCGTCAGGAAAGTTAACATCGCTGTCTGTATATGGGAATCCTAATTCATCTACATCTATCGCATTTTCTATCAGGTCGTTAGGTGGTGG
>JALZVV010000200.1 GCA_023299935.1 Dokdonia sp. | reverse complement strand
GTCAAAAACTAATGCCTGGCTGTACGGAAAAACAGAAGCTATAGACAGAATAGAGAAAAACCCACTACGATTTGTAAATTATCTCTCTTCTAAAATTCCGTTTTTTCTTTTCTTTTTCTCCCCTCTGTTTGCAGTGGTTTTCTGGCTTATATACTCAAGAAAACGTGCAAATTATATGGAACATCTTGTGTTTATCTTCCATATTTTTAGCTGGATTTTTGTGGTATTATTGGTAAGTCTTATTCCTGACAAACTCCTCCCTACTCAAAATCTAATCGCCGGCCTACTGTTAATGCTCATTGGTCCATTTTATTTTTACAAAGCTTTGCGTAATTTTTATAAGCAAAGTCGCGTTATAACAATAATAAAATTTGTACTTTTAAATATTGCATTTTTGATTGGAACAAGTCTTTTTGCACTGATCTTCTTTGCATTAACTGCTACTTTTTATTAAAAGATGGTACAACAAGTAACAAGAGGAATAAAAATTTCGGTAGAGACTACCTTTGAAGGAACGTTTTATAAAAATTATAAAATGCACTTTGCCTTTGGTTATAAAATTACTATCGAAAACCAAAGTAAGGACTCCGTGCAACTCATGGAGCGTCACTGGCTAATTAAAGACTCGTTAAATCATTCTGAAACTGTAGATGGCGAAGGCGTGATTGGCAAGAAGCCGGTTCTAAAACCTGGAGAAAGTCATATTTACACTTCGGGATGCTTATTAACATCCCCTTTTGGTTCGATGTCTGGATATTACAGAATGGTGAATTTTACGACTACTAAAAAGTTTAAAGTAAAAGTGCCTACTTTTAAGCTGAGTGCACCCTTTGCGCTGAACTAAGTTTGCCTTTCTTTGTTAGCTCTAGACGAAAAGTCTCGCCATCTTGCTCCACAGTGCAGAATAGACAATTACTATCATACACAAATTTGTATTCACTATCTATCTTAAATCCTTCTGGAATTTCGGAATAGCCTTGAAAATCCTGCTCTCCCTCTTCAGTATAGCGAGTGATAAGTAATTTTTGATTTTCTAACTCTAATTTAAAGAAAGCACTACTCCCTATTCCCGTTAATAATTGCGCCCCTTGAGGTATACGCTTCTGAACACTAGGCTGCGTGTATGAATCGGGTACTTTTTTATCAAAGTAATTCGTTAAGTTTTCGCGTAAAGCGGTAGAATCATACGAGGATATCACGCCATCAAGTACTTGAATAACCCCGAGACTAGTACTTTTTTCTACATTACCCACGGTACTTGGAGTAAATTTCTTGTTATGATTAAGATACTTTATGATTGATCTATTTTCTGTTGCACTTAAAATAGTTTCAGTAACAAAACGAGCACAATTAGATCCCACTTTTCCAAAAGCTCTATACGGTACACTTCCTTGACTTTGCAAACTATCAATATATGCAGCGGCTTCCTCAAAATTAACATCTTCACATACTGAGGCTACCAGTCTACCCGAGCCATGAGTTTTCTCTGGATGCGCATCTAACCATAAGAGAAACTTTTCAAGATTCTCAAGTTTACCGTTATTAATAACCGCTTTAAAAGGAATTTCCAGCTCTGCATCCGTATTTGCGCCACGTACTCTCCCTTTGCTTATAGGTGTTACGTATCTTCCAAAATCGTGATAATAAGCATTGCCCGTTGCATTTTCAATAAGCACAAGAGCAGCGTGTCCAGCCTTTATATGAGTGCGCGTTCCTAGACCTACAAGAGGTAATAACTTGCACATAAGCTCATCAGACATCTGAACAAAAGTGTCTGGAAAAGCGAGTACTAGTATTTTTCCGTTATACTTCAAACCGGTATCATTTCAAAATCTGTACTATGTACTTCTTCCTTTTGGAAATCGTGATAGGTCATTGAACAATGTCCTTCTGTTTTTTTTACTTGAGTAACACTCACAGTACCTAATTTACCACGGTTCATCTTAAGATCAATATGCTCATCACCTTCTCCTGCAGTGGTATGAAAATCGTACAAGCTCTCTATGCTCCAGTCTGTAGACGCTGCAAACTCACCGAACCACTCATTACGTTTTGCTTTCATCCCAGCATTATACAAGGTAGAAGAAGACCATATCTTAGGCTCTTTCCCTAAAACTGTAATATGCTCCTTGTAACCATCCCAAACCAATTCTGTCGCTTTTAAGTCTGATGACCAGTCTATTGCTACAATTGTAAAAGGTTCAATACCTGTATAGTCAAAAGCAAGAATTACTTCCGAAAGATTATCTGCTTTAAGCAATTCCTTAACCACTACTCCCCTACTCATTTTATAGTCTTGTACCTTAACATGATTTTCAAAACCACCATTAAGCAGACAAATCATTCGGCTTTTTTCAGAAATTCCTATCCAGCTTCCTCCAGCAACAGCGTCTTTAGGAAACAACATCTTCACACCATCAATATTATAAAAACTTGGTGCTAGTGTGGTTCTGCCATAGGCTTCGTCACGATTTGAGGTAAGGATAAAATTATTGTTTTCTTTAGGGATATAAGTAACTGTACACATTGAGGGTTCGGTCGTAGTTAGAGCCCGCAACTTACGAAAATCTTAGCAAATATAGTAGTTGGGTCTGAGCTATTAGACTTAAACACTATCTAGAAAGGGTATAAAATACCTTAACATCTTACAATTCAATTTATGATGCTTTTGCGAAAGCATAAGCTTCATTGTTATAGTCTTCATAAAGAGATTTTTAATAGCTACAGGAATTTGTAACTTCGCAAGACCAAAAAAACATAAAACACAACCACTATGGGAAAAGGATTTTTTCAAGTTCCAATCGCTGTAAACGAAGAAGTAAAATCGTATGCTCCAGGTTCGCCAGAACGTGCAGCAGTAGCAGCAGCATATACAGAATTATTTAACGCGCACACAGAGGTGCCTATGTACATAAACGGTAAAGAAGTGCGCACAGGCAATACGCGCACGATGTCACCTCCTCACGACCATAAGCATATTGTGGGAGAATATCATATAGGCGAAAAATCACATGTAGACGAGGCCATTGCCGGAGCTCTAGCAGCAAGAACTGCTTGGGCAGAACTTCCTTGGGAACAACGTGCCGGTATTTTTCTAAAAGCAGCAGAGCTTATTGCAGGACCGTATCGTGCTAAGATTAACGCAGCCACTATGATTGCTCAGTCAAAAACAGTACATCAAGCAGAGATTGATGCTGCTTGTGAGCTTATAGATTTCTTACGTTTTAATGTACAGTTTATGACAGATATCTATAATGAGCAGCCAGAATCTACTTCAGGAGCTTGGAATAGGCTAGAATATCGTCCATTAGAAGGTTTTGTATATGCAATTACACCTTTTAATTTTACTGCAATTGCTGCAAATCTACCTGCCTCTTGTGCCCTTATGGGTAATGTAGTAGTATGGAAGCCATCAGACAGCCAGATGCTATCTGCTAAGGTTATTTTAGATATTTTTAGAGAAGCTGGAGTGCCAGACGGAGTAATACAAGTAATACACGGAGATCCTGTAATGATTACAGATACGGTAATAGCAAGTCCGGATTTCTCCGGCTTACACTTTACGGGCTCTACGCACGTATTTAAGGATATATGGAAAAAAATAGGTGAGAATATTCACAACTACAAGACTTACCCTCGTATCGTAGGAGAAACAGGAGGAAAAGACTTTATCATTGCACACCCTAGTGCTCCTACACAACAAGTAGCTACAGCTATAACTCGTGGGTCTTTTGAGTTCCAAGGTCAAAAATGTAGCGCCGCTAGCCGTGCTTATGTTCCTGCTTCTTTATGGGATGCCGTAAAGGCTTCTATCATAAAAGACGTTAACTCATTTAAAATGGGTTCTCCAGAAGATATGAGTAACTATATCACTGCAGTAATACACGAAGGGTCTTTTGATAAATTAGCTACATTTATAGATCAAGCTAAAAAAGATACCAATGCCGAAATTATTGCAGGTGGGGGATATGACAAATCTAAAGGTTACTTTATTGAACCTACAATAATCGTTACTTCAGATCCTAAGTACACTACGATGTGTACTGAGCTATTTGGCCCAGTTATCACAATCTTTGTTTATGAAGATAAAGACTGGAGCAAAACATTGAAGTTAGTAGATGAGACTAGTGAATATGCGCTTACCGGAGCTGTACTGTCTACAGATCGTTATGCCGTACAAGAAGCAACTAAAGCTTTAAAAAATGCTGCGGGTAACTTCTACATCAATGACAAGCCAACTGGAGCTGTTGTGGGACAACAACCGTTTGGAGGAGCACGCGCTTCTGGAACTAATGATAAAGCGGGTTCTGCCCTAAATTTATTGCGATGGGTAAGCCCTCGTATGATTAAGGAAACCTTTGTAACCCCAGTAGATTATAGATATCCATTTTTAGGAGAATAACATAGCCGCTTACGATAAACAAAAAAAGCTATCAATTTATTGTGATAGCTTTTTTTGTTTTAATCTTTTTAACCTTAGACTTGATTTTTTAATATACATCACAACTATTTATAGTTTTCTATTTGCCATTAAAGATTTAAAAAACCTCTTTAGCAATTGCCCTAATATTATCACTCTTACCCATAGAGTAATAATGCAATACAGGCACTCCTGCTTTTTTGAGTTCTTTACTTTGTTCAATACACCACTCCACTCCTACCTCACGAATAGACGCAGGGGTTCTTGCCTTAACTACTTCCTTTACCAGCGCATCCGGGACATCTACACTAAACCTTTGAGGTAATATATTGAGTTGTTTTTGGGTTGCTATAGGCTTCAATCCCGGAATAATAGGTTTAGTAATTCCGGCTAACCTACATTTATCCACAAATTCAAAATACCGATCATTATCAAAAAACATTTGTGTTACTACATAGCAAGCACCCGCATCTAATTTTTTCTTTAAAAAATGAATATCTCTATCTAGGCTAGGAGCCTCTATATGCTTTTCTGGATAACCTGCGACACCTATACAAAAATCAGTATTTGCAGTATTTTGCAATTCATCATCTAAGTACTTCCCATGATTCAGATCAACGATTTGTTCAACCAAATCTTGAGCATAAAAATTTCCATTCTTGTTAGGCTTATAATAAGTTTCACTCTTTACAGCATCTCCTCTCAAAGCCATAACGTTTTCTATCCCGAGAAAATCCATATCAATCAAAAAATTCTCAGTATCTTCTTTTGTAAAACCACCGCATAAAACATGAGGTACCGCATCTATCTTATACTTATTCTGCAAAGCTGTACAAATACCTACTGTCCCAGGACGTTTACGAACCACTTTTCTTTCTAGCAACCCATCATTACGCTCTTTATATACATACTCCTCCCTGTGATACGTCACATCTATAAATGGGGGTCTAAATTCCATTAAAGGATCAATATTATCAAAAATAGTATTGATATTTTGCCCTTTTAGTGGTGGTAATATTTCAAAAGAGAATTCAGTTTTATTTGCTTCAATAGCTTTTGCTATATGATCGCTTATTTTTGTCATAATCTAATCTGTTATATTGGGTGTTAGCCATTTTTCTGCTTTTGCGAAGGCAATACCTTTACGAACTGAATAGTCCTCCACTTGGTCTTTTTTTATTTTCCCTAATCCAAAATATCGAGCTTCTGGGTGTGCTAAATAATAGCCACTCACACTAGCTGCTGGCCACATCGCCAAACTGTCAGTAAGTGTAACCCCTATACTGTCTTTTACCCCTAACAGCTCCCAAATTGTCTCTTTTTCTAAATGATCTGGACAAGCGGGATATCCTGGAGCGGGACGTATTCCTTTATATTTTTCCTTAATCAAATCTTCGTTAGTCATCTTTTCATATTGCGCATATCCCCAGTGTTTTATTCGAACTTCTTTATGCAAATACTCCGCAAATGCCTCTGCAAGACGGTCAGCCAGTGCTTTAATCATAATAGCGCTATAGTCGTCCAACTCCTTTTCAAATTGTGCTGCTTTTTGGGCTGTTCCAAAACCGGTAGTTACACAAAATGCGCCAATATAATCTTGTATTCCTGACGTGCTAGGGGCTATAAAATCTGATAAGGCAATATTAGGCTTGCCTTGGGCTTTTTTAGATTGCTGTCTTAAAGTTCTAAATAGGTAAGAATCTTTTTGAGTATTGACAATGATATCATCTTCTTCATTAGAGTTTGCTTCAAAAAGCCCAAAAGTCGCTTTGGCGGTCAGCCACTGCTCATCAAATATTTCACCTAACATTTTCTGAGCATCTGCAAATAATTCTGTAGCCTGAGATCCCACTACTTCGTCTGATAAGATGTTTGGATAACGCCCATACAGATCCCAACTCCTAAAAAAAGGGCTCCAATCTATAAACTCCTCTAACTTTCTTAAATCAAAATCTTCAATAACCTGAGTTCCTAATGTATTAGGTCGAACAATATCTTTTTCAGAAAAATTTATTTTAAATTTATTCTCACGTGCCTTAGCAATTGAAAGGAATTCTTTAATACGCTGTCTAGAATTAAAACTTTCGCGAAAGCGGGCATACTCTTCTTTTATTTCCTTTTTAAAATGAGATGCCTTACTCATTTCACAACTCTGCGTATTTGTTAATGCACTTTTATTTAACAAACTTCCTACTATAGTAACTGCTCTACTCGCATCATTTACATGTACAACTGCATGTTTGTATTGTGGATCAATTTTAACTGCGGTATGTGCTTTACTTGTGGTTGCGCCACCTATTAGAACAGGAATATCAATCTGCTTCCTTTGAAATTCTTTTGCCAGATACACCATCTCATCCAGACTAGGTGTTATAAGTCCGCTTAGTCCAATAACATCTACGTTCTCTTTAACGGCTATGTCTAATATTTTTTCTGGCGGTACCATTACTCCCAAATCAATAATTTCATAATTATTACAAGCAAGCACTACAGAAACAATATTCTTTCCTATATCATGAACATCTCCCTTTACAGTAGCCATTAATATCTTTCCTGCAGACCTCGACACTCCTGAACTACCGTTTTTTTGTTTTTCTTCTTCAATAAAAGGCAATAAATAAGCAACACCTCTTTTCATAACCCGGGCGCTTTTAACTACTTGCGGCAAAAACATTTTTCCAGTACCAAAAAGGTCTCCCACAACGTTCATGCCTGTCATTAAATGCTCTTCTATAACCTGTATAGGCGCCGTAACAGATTGCCTGGCTTCTTCTAAATCTTGTTCTATAAACTTATCTATTCCTTTAACAAGGGCTCTTGTAATACGGGATTGCAAATCATCTTCTCGCCAAGCTTGAGTCTGAGTCTCTTTCTCTTTTTTCTGACCTACCGTTTCTGCAAAATCCAGTAACCGCTCTGTAGCATCCTCCCTTCTATTTAGAATTACATCTTCTACATACTCCAATAAATCTGCAGGAATATCATCGTATACTTCCAACAATGCTGGGTTTACTATACCTATATTCATACCTGCCTTTATAGCATGGTACAAGAATACCGAATGCATTGCTTCGCGTACCGCATTATTTCCGCGAAAGCTAAAAGATACATTACTCACGCCTCCACTAACTGAACAATGAGGCAAATTATTACGCACCCATCGGGTTCCTTCTATAAAATCTACAGCATTATTTTTATGCTCGTCCATTCCCGTTGCAACTGGAAATATATTGAGGTCAAAAATGATGTCTTCGGCAGGAAAACCTACTTCATCTACAAGAATTGAATAACTACGCTTTGCTATGTCAACACGTCTTTGATAGGTGTCTGCTTGCCCTACCTCATCAAAAGCCATCACTATAACGGCAGCACCATATCGCTTTATTTTTTTTGCTTGATGCTTAAATTCGGCTTCTCCTTCTTTAAGGCTTACGGAATTCACTATGCATTTTCCTTGTACAACTTGAAGCCCTGCTTCTATAATCTCCCATTTTGAACTATCAATCATAATAGGTACTCGAGAGATATCCGGTTCTGCAATGATTAGGTTAAGAAATTTAACCATAGCCTCTCTCCCATCAATTAGACCGTCATCCATATTGACATCAATAATCTGCGCTCCATTATCTACCTGGTCACGAGCAATAGCTAGAGCTTCGTCAAATTTCTCTTCTTTAATAAGTCGAAGAAATTTACGTGATCCGGCCACATTAGTACGCTCGCCTACATTAATAAAATTACTTTCTGGAGTAATTATTAAAGGCTCTAATCCGGAAAGCTTCATATAACGTATTGGAATGCTCATATAAATTGAATAGGTCTTGGAGTTATATCTTGTGCGATGGCGGCTATTGCTTTAATATGATCTGGTGTTGTACCACAACACCCCCCTATAATATTTACTAGGTTTTTATTTAAATATTTCTGAATCTGTGAAGCCATCATCTCTGGTGTTTCATCGTACTCTCCAAAAGCATTGGGCAATCCCGCATTGGGGTGTGCCGAAATACCTACTGACGTTTTGCTAGCAATCGCTTCTAGATGAGGCTGTAATTGACTAGCTCCCAAAGCACAATTAAAACCAACAGATAATAATGGAATATGAGATATCGAAATTAAAAAAGCTTCTGCCGTTTGACCCGAAAGCGTTCTTCCTGAAGCATCGGTAATCGTACCACTGACCATTACAGGAATTTGAGAATTACGCTCTTCCTTCACTTCTTCTATTGCAAAAAGACATGCCTTTGCATTGAGTGTATCAAACACCGTTTCTACCATTAAAATATCTACTCCTCCATCCATCAACGCTTCTACTTGCTGTTTGTAAGAAACTCTCAGCTCATCAAAACTTACCGCTCTAAAACCCGGATCATTAACATCTGGAGACATACTAGCTGTTTTATTTGTAGGCCCTATACTCCCTGCCACAAATCTTGGCTTATGGGGCTCTTTTTCTGTAAAAGCCTTAGCAACATCTTTTGCAATTTTTGCAGAAGCATAGTTCATATCATACACGTAAGCCTCCATTTCATAATCGGCCATCGCAATGGTGGTACTAGAAAATGTATTAGTCTCTACAATATCTGCTCCGGCTGCAAAATACTTGCGATGTACTGTGGCAATAGCATCTGGCTGTGTAAGCGATAACATATCATTATTCCCCTTTAGCGAAAGATGAAAATCTATAAATCGCTCTCCTCTAAAATCTTCTTCACTAAAATTATAGGCTTGTAACATCGTTCCCATAGCACCATCAAGCACTAAAACTCTATCAGACAAGGCTTTTTTAAGCTGTTCTCTCATTTATCTCTTTATTGTTTGAGCGGCGCGTGTTATTCTGCGCAGCTCTCTAATGCATTATTAATATCTTCTATAATATCTTGAATATGCTCTAATCCCACAGAAATGCGTATGAGTCCATCACTTATTCCTATCGCAGCTCGCTCTTCTTGAGTGAGCTTCCCGTGTGTTGTACTTGCAGGATGACTCACAATAGTTCTGGTATCTCCTAGATTTGCTGTGAGACTGCACATTTGTATGGCATCTAAAAATCTTCTTCCCACTTCTAGACCACCTTCAATCTCAAGAGTTACAATATTTCCTCCCTGACTCATTTGCTTTTTAGCAAGATTATACTGCGGATGACTTTGTAAAAAAGGATAGCGCACACTCCTGATTTTGGAGTTCTTTTCTAGTCGAGTCGCTAAGGCCAAGGCATTACTACAATGTCTATCTACGCGGACGGCTAAGGTTTCAATACTTTTTGAAATTACCCAAGCATTGTATGGCGACAATGCCGGACCTGTTACTCTAGCAAAACGATATACTAGATTAATAAGTCGTTCAGTACCCACAGTAATACCTCCCATGGTTCTTCCCTGCCCATCTAACAGTTTAGTGGTTGAGTGAATAACTAAATCTGCTCCAAATTTCACAGGCTGCTGTATGTAGGGCGTAGCAAAGCAGTTATCTACAATAAAAATAAGGTTGTGCTTTCTCGAAATCGCACCTAATCGCGCTAAGTCTGCAATTTCTGTTGCTGGGTTTGTAGGAGACTCTACATAAATAATCTTTGTGTTTTCGTGAATAAGCCCCTCTAATTGGTCTATTGCTGTAACATCAAAGTAGGTATGACTAATATTCCATTTTGGTAAAATATTAGTCAATAACGTATGTGTATTTCCAAAAATAGCTCTCGCCGAAAGCACGTGATCTCCTTCATTCAATAGACTCGCAAATGTGCTAAAAATAGCCGCCATTCCGGTAGAAAAAGTAGTACCCGACTCTGCCCCTTCAAGTAAGCACATTTTCTCAACCAACTCTGCACAGTTTGGATTGGTATACCTGCTATAAATATTTCGCTTTTTCTCCTCTGCAAAACTAGCACGCATCTCTTCTGCATCTTCAAACACAAAACTGGAAGTCATAAACAAAGGCGTTGAGTGTTCTTGATATTGCGTCCTATGAAGCTGTGCTCTAATAGCGGTTGTTTCTGGATGTTTATACATCATCTTCAAAATATTAATTGATAGTTTTTAAGACATCACTCAAGACTCCTCTGGCAGTAACTTCCTTTCCAGCACCAGCACCTTTTATCACTAATGGTTGATCGCCATAGGATGCTGTATAAATCTCAAAAATAGCATCTGCACCTTTAGTTTGACCTATCGCAGTCGCTTTAGACTCTTGAACAAGTTTTACCTCAAGCTCGTTTGTTTGCAAATTAAGCTCCCCAACATACCGCAAAACCTGACTTTTTTTAAGACTGTGCTTATTCTCTGCAAAAATAGGATCTAAGATTTTCACGCTTTCTAGAAACTGGCCCAGGGTAATTCCATCATTCAACACTTTAGGTACCAAGGACTGAATTTCTATATCGTTAAACTCTTTAATCAATCCTACTTCTCGACTTAAAATCAATAATTTGCGCGCAACATCTTTTCCAGAAAGATCTTCTCGCGCATCTGGTTCTGTAAGTCCTAAGGCATCTGCTTCCAGTAAGATTTCGGAAAAACTTTTCTCTTCTGACGAAAAGGCATTAAACAGATAACTCAAACTTCCTGAGAACACTCCTCTTATTTTGTAAATTTCCTCGCCACTTTCGTATAAATTTTTTACTGTTTCTATTACTGGCAATCCTGCACCTACATTGGTTTCATATAGAAACTTTTTGTTGTTAATTTCTAATGCTGTTCTCAATTCTTGATAGAAATCATAAGACAAAGTATTTGCTATCTTATTGGCAGTTACGATATGAAAACCCTGCTTAATCAAGTCTAAATAATTTTCTACAAATAATGTACTAGCAGTGACATCTACGGCCACTAAATTTTTATAGGAGTTCGTTCTTGCAAAAGCATAAATATCATCTAGTGTATAAGGATGAGCTTGTGTTTCAAAATCTTTGCTATTATTCTCACTCTCATTCTTTTGAAATAAGGCGTGTGTAGAATTTGCAATAACAAAAATATTAAGCTCGTTAGTTTTAGACTTATTATTAAATGCTTCTATTTGATGTATGAGGGTACTCCCAACATTACCAATGCCGAAGATGGCTATATTTATATGTGACATAACAATTTATTAAAAATGGGTTTTACAATGGTCTCTAGTTGATCATATTCTATCAAAAAAGCATCGTGGCCGTGAATACTTTTAATCTCGTAATAGCTCGTATTTTTATTATTTTTTTCTAATGCGATATGTGTATCATATATTTCTTTGGCGAGAAAAAGACCATCTGAATCAATCGCTATCAGATGAATTTGCGATGTCAGTTCTCCTACGGCCTCATCAAAATTCATATCACCTTTGGTTATATCTGCACTACGCAATAACCAATTCATTAGTTTATACGAGGCGAGCTCAAAACGAGTAGATAATTTTTGTCCATGGTGATTAAGCCAACTCTCCACATTGTACAAATCATCCTGTCGTTGGGTGCGGGCAAACTTGTGGCCAAAGGATGCTGGAGTACGATAAAACGTCATAGCATGCATGCGGGCATCATTAATAGGAGTGTTAGAATTATTTAAAATAGCATCTTGAATATAGCACTGCCCAATCACCCAGTCAGTAGCCTTCCAGTCTGAACCCACAGGTATCAAGTGCTCTATAAGATTTGGGTTTTGAATCGCAAGCTCCCAAGCTATCTGCCCTCCTAACGATCCTCCTATAACTGCAAAAAGTATATCTATGTTTAAATTATCTAATACTTCTTTTTGAACTCTAGCTATATCCGAATTATTAAATTCCTTATAAGCCTCAATAAGATCATCCTTACTGTTAGTAAACCCATTTCCAGGTATGTCTATAGCTAGTACAGTAACTACATCAGTATCTATTGCTTTGCCCTTGCCTATAAGACTATTCCACCATCCGTCTATTCCGGTTACGGTTGAGTTTCCTGTAAGTGCATGATTTACCAAAACTACAGGAGCTTCTCCCAGAGGCATACCAAACAATTGATACATCGCATTGAGTGCACAAACATAGCCTGTATGTGTCTTAAAAGATGATATGTGAAATATATTATGCATATTTAATATTTTGAAAGATCAGAATTCAATAAAAATACTTGTCCTCAACTTAGCTTAAAATCAGTGTACGAATACGTTCTTATACTTTTGGTTCCAATCACTCCGTGCGAAAGAACCACTACAAATACCTAACATCTCGCTTGCGCAAAATATTTAATAGAAAAATATTATAAGAAAAACATGAGTTATGCACGAATACATATTCTCGATGTTATCTACCACTACTCCCAAAAATGACTGGTTGTTTGTGTAGAACGTAGCACCTACTTCCTAAGTGAAAGGGTTGCTAAGGCGTCAATGGGTCTAATCCCTCAGCCTTTCTTGATAACATTTACTAAGCTATAGAGCTTTGTATGGACAAATATTGCGAATTATTATTTATACATCCAAATTAATTTAGAATAATTTTCTTATTTCTTGTAAATAATAATTTTCTATAGAAATATAATCCCCATTAATAATTTTTTACAAAATAATAATCACATCAGAGGAAAGCTACATAACAAAACACTTTACCACATATTAAAATGCAAATTCATCCCTTTTTCTTGAAAATTCTCGATTGGAAAAAAACTCAATACTTGCTCATTTAGATCCAATTTGGTGCCGGATCTGCTTTTCTTCATAATCTAGAATTAATTGATTTTTAGGTTATGAAAAATATGGTGTCCTTCAAAAAGCTAAATCTTGAAGGTATTTCATAGTTTATTTCAAAAAAGTAACGTTGCCCAGATGTTTAATATTAATTACTTTTGTCATAATCTAACGAGGAAAGATTTGACTGCTTGCAACCTCTTTAAAAAATGGCTAAACTAAGACACTAATATTAACATTTTTTAGTGTTATGTTTTTACCTCTTACTCGTCAAATCTGACTTTAAAAAACATATAATGGCATATTTATTCACATCTGAGTCGGTTTCTGAAGGACACCCAGATAAGGT
>JALZVV010000199.1 GCA_023299935.1 Dokdonia sp. | reverse complement strand
CAATCTCCAATCTGATATTGGTAATCTCGATACATTGCTCCTTCCGTCCCAATACTCGATCACCCAAATTTATACTATTCTTCAATCAACAATCTCCTATTCTTCTTCTTCGTCTTTAGGCAACGGTTTTGCCACAAACTCTTTTACGAGTTCTCTAGCTTCTTTAAAGGCTTTATCCAAATCATCATTGAGAATAATATGGTCAAATTGCGGTGCTGTAGCAAGCTCCACAGAGGCTTTGGCGATACGCATATTAATCTTATCCTCACTCTCCGTCATTCGTTTCTTTAAACGAATCTTAAGCTCGTCTACACTGGGAGGTTTTACAAAAACCGCAAGTGTTCTTTCTGGAAACTTCTTTTTTATACGCAGGCCACCTACTACATCAATATCAAAAATAACATGTTTTCCTAGAGCCCAAATACGATGTACTTCTTTCTTGAGCGTGCCATAAAAATTATCGCGATATACTTCTTCCCACTCCAGAAAATCTTCGTCTTTTATATGTTGTTTAAAGTCTTTTAACGAAATAAAATAGTAGTCCTTTGCGTGTTTTTCTTCTCCTCTTGCTTCTCTACTTGTTGCAGAAATACTAAACTCAAGATTAAGTTGTTCCTGAGCTAAAAGATGCCTAACAATTGTCGTTTTTCCACTTCCCGAAGGGGCAGAAAACACAATGAGTTTGCCAGAATGTTGGTCAACTTTAGTCACGGCTATAAGACGTTTAAAACTTGTTCTTTTACCTTTTCTAGTTCATCTTTCATCTGCACGACTAGTTGCTGCATAGGAGCAAAATTAGACTTAGATCCTATAGTATTAATCTCTCGCCCTATTTCTTGCCCTATAAAACCCAATTTCTTCCCATTAGAGTCTTCAGAATCTAAAGCCTGTGTAAAATAATCTAAATGGTTTTTGAGGCGCACCTTCTCTTCGGTTATGTCGTATTTCTCGAGGTAGTAAATCAATTCTTGTTCAAATCTATTTTCATCAAGTTCTACTTTTAAATCGGCCACAGCTTTTTCTAACCTCACCTTGACACTATCCAGTCTGTCTACGTCCATAGTGATGACTTCTTCTAATAAACGCTGCAAATTTGAGATACGAAGTTCAAACTCTGTTTTTAAGGAATTACCCTCATCTGTGCGGTAGGTGTTTATTTCGCTTAAAGCGGAATTTAAATTATCAAGAATTGCTTTAAACTCATTTTCATCCAGTTCTTCGCGTTCTACTTTTAAAGCATCTGGCAAACGTACCGCCATCTTTAATAAATCTACTTCTTCTACATCTCCTGAAACAACAGTTTCCAGTTGCTTCATATATTCTTTTACCACACCTTCGTTCACCTTTGTATTGGTCGCTTCTCCTGTACTTTCTACATAAAGTCCTACATCTACTTTTCCCCTTACAAGCGATTTTGCAACGAGATTACGTATATGCAATTCTTTCTCTCTGTAGGTAGAAGGAATGCGTGCATTTAAGTCCAGACTCTTACTGTTAAGTGACTTAATTTCTATAGTGATTTTCTTTCCGGGAAGCTGTACTACACTTTTCCCAAAACCTGTCATGGATTTTATCATAAACACAAAGATACGAATGAGTTTAGAGATAATACTAGAAAAGAAAAGAGGGCTTATAGTCTATAGTCGACTTACTTGACTTTTGCGTTCATATACTGTCGTACTTGTACCTGAGTTAAAACAAAGAAAGCTACAAGAAAAAGATAACCCAATGTTGCTCCGTATGACAAATTAAAAAACAACAGAGCAGCACATAACGCAGCTAATGCTATACTAAAATTTAAATAGCGTTTAGATAAAAAGGCATATGCCTTTTTCCATGTTTTTTCATCACGACGCCACCACTCGGGTGCAGACATTACAATGGCATTCCCTTCTCTAGTAGGAGGGAAAAACCTAACCGCCATCGCTACGAGAAAAAGCATGATGGCTGGTGTAAAACTTGTTATAATTAGAGTTGTATCCATTATTTTCTATTTCCGTTTTTGTCAAAGTACCTATCGAGATACTGATAACTAGCAAAGATGGCAATACCTAAACCTATTAACAATGCTGCGAGATGAATAATTATAGCATAAGGCACGTTCAAAACAATAAGAATGATACTAAAAGCTGTTAAGTATAATGCAAATTGCCATAAATCTTGTGCATTGCGTTTATTTGCCACGTCCCATATATCCTGATTTGCCATCGTTCGGCGCGTGCGAAACCCATAAAACTCATTAATCTTTTTAGGTGGTTTCTTTTTGTAATACCAGCTCAGGCCCAGCATCAATGCGCAATCAAAAAGTATTGCAAAGACTAATTCGCCATCTAGTTGTAATTGACTTGTTATGTCAAGTAACATTATTTAATCAAGTTTTTTAATTTTGATATTGCGATACCAAACGATATCATTGTGGTCTTGTAAACCAATATGTCCTTCACTGTATTTTCCAAATCCTTTCCAGCCTTTAAACTTGGAGTTCTCTACCATAGCATCCCATTCTGGCCCGTGCACTGGAAAGCTAAAAGCGTCTTTCCCATTCAATTTGAGCTTAGCTAGATTGGTTTTATGATTTACTTCCAGTTCTACTTTGTTCCATTGTCCAGCAGGATGGATTAACCCATCAGGACGTACAATCATATCGTATAAAGAACCTGCTTTATGTAAACCATCGCCTATAAAGGAATCAGGATGCTTGGCATCATCTAGGACTTGAATCTCTGGTCCAGTTTCATAGGCTTCCTTAAACTCGGGAGATTCGTGAACACTCCAAAAAATACCACTATTTCCAGCTTCAGATATCTTCCACTCTAGAGACAATACAAAGTTTTCATAGGTTCCTTTAGAAATAATGTTTTTACCGCCTTCCTTGCCCGGTGTAAACTTCATAGCATCACCATCTAAAGACCACTCTGCATACATCTCTTCTGTGCCATATCCTCTCCATTGATCAAAATTAGTTCCATCAAAAAGAACTTCCCAATCGGGGGAGGCCTGCTGCTTAACAACTTCTTTTTCCTCCATAACTTTTTCTTTGCTTACTGTTTTTTCTTTACAAGCAATAAGTGTTAATACTACTAAGGCTACTCTGGCTAGTGTTTTCATAATTATTTAAAATTTATATCTAATGTTGAGTCTCTGAATGTAGGAGAATCGTTAAGTACGTATGTATAAAGTGGGTAAAAAGTTAATAATAGCATTAGTAGATTTAATATAAGTCCTGCCTTACCATATTTTCTTCTCTTTTTAATACTAATTATGGAAATCACCAATCCTATTAATGAAAAAATAGCTAAACCTATTTGCTTGTATAAATGCTTATATAACGGGTTAATATTATCCATTGAATTTGTCAATAAAAATTCTTCGAATTGTTCAGCTACTTGAAAATTAATAATCACTATAAATACAAAAACTAGAGTTCCAATAAATACTCAATACAATCCAGTTTTTTTCATAATTATAATCCTAAAATTTTCTTCAATTTCTCTTTATCTATTTCTTCTCCTGCAAAATCATCAAAGCGTTTTTGTGTGGCTTCAATAATATGATTTTGTATAAATCCAGCACCTTCTCTTGCGCCTTGCTCTGGGCTTTTTACACAACATTCCCATTCCATTACCGCCCAAACATCACATCCGTATTCGGTGAGTTTAGTAAAGATAGTTTTAAAATCTATTTGTCCATCACCGGGTGAACGATAGCGTCCTGCACGATCTTTCCAATCGCTATAACCTCCAAAAGTACCGCGTTTGCCATCTGGTTTGAATTCTGAATCTTTTACATGAAAGGCTTTTATAAACTCATGATAATGGTCGATATAGGCGATGTAATCCAATTGCTGCAATACAAAATGACTCGGGTCATACAAGATATTACAACGTTTATGATTGCCCGTTGCTTCCAGAAAACGCTCAAAAGTGACCCCATCGTGAATATCTTCTCCAGGATGCACTTCATAGGCAACATCTACTCCACACTCATCATAAATATCCAATAAAGGTTTCCACCTATCGGCCAATTCTTTAAAACCCATTTCTACCAATCCATCGGGGCGCTGTGGCCAAGGATGCATCGTATGCCATAATAAGGAACCACTAAAAGTAGCACTTACTCCCAAACCTAAATGCTTACTCGCGTGGGCTGCACTTATCACTTGCTGGCGCGCCCATTCGGTACGTTTTTTAGGATTGTTTTTACAATCGTCTGGCGCAAAATTATCAAACATCAAGTCGTAAGCAGGGTGTACTGCCACTAATTGTCCTTGCAAATGCGTAGAAAGCTCTGTGATTTCTAGACCGTAGCTATTGATTTTTCCTTTAAGTTCATCGCAATAGGTCTTACTCTCTCCTGCCGTTTTAAGATCAATTAATCTATTTTCCCAAGTAGGGATTTGTATGCCTTTATAGCCTAAATCTGCAGCCCATTTACACAAACCATCTAAGGAATTAAACGGTGCTTTATCATCCATAAACTGGGCAAGGAATACTGCTGGTCCTTTTATTGTCTTCATATCTATTCCCCGCAAAGGCGGGGATCTTGTTAATGGTGAAACTTCTTTGTATTATAAGGCGGATATCTTATCCACAAATTCGTTATTGTACTTTATATTCTAAGGCATCCGCCTACGCAGATATTACAACGAAATCCACACATTCCCTTCTTTATGCGACTGCACCGACTTTTCAATAAAGCTCATCCCACGAACACCATCACGCATACTCGGAAATTCCATAGGGTCGTAACTTTCACCTCTTACTGCTTTTGCCATTCCCTTATAAATATTGCCCATCGCATCAAAAATTCCTTCTGGATGTCCTGGAGGTAGTTTTGTTCCATCTAGAGACACCCTGCTATTATAGCCATGTCCCGGTTTTAATACTCTTACTGGTTGTCCATCTTCTAATAAATACAAATAATTAGGATTCTCTTGTTCCCATTTAAGACTTGCCTTTTTACCATAAACGGCCACGGTAAAGTTATTTTCTTCTCCCGTAGCAATCTGGCTAGCCCGTAAAACGCCTTTGGCATTCGTTCCTAAACGCAATAATACGGTTCCATCAATATCCATCTGGTTATCATCATAAAGATGATTAAGGTCTGCCAGAATCGCTTTTATATCCATTCCTGTCACATACTCCAGCATCTGATAAGCGTGTACCCCTATATCTCCCATACAGCAGCTTATTCCAGATTTAGCAGGGTCCAATCTCCAGGTGCTCGAGCGCTGGGCTGGGTCGTGAATAATAGGATTAATCCACCCCTGATAATACTGAGCATCTATTTTTTGAATTTCGCCCAATTCTCCTGCGGCAATCATCGCTTTCATCTGGCGCACCATAGGATAGCCTGTATAAGTATGGGTCAATGCAAAATGCACGCCCTTTTCCTTATGAATACGTTCTAACTCGAGGGCCTCGGCATGCATCATGGTCATAGGCTTCTCGCAAATCACGTGAAAACCCGACTCTAATAATTTCTTTGCCATAGGGAAGTGCAAAAAATTAGGCGTCAATACAGAAAATACCTGTATGCGTTCTTCTGCCGGCAGCTGTAACTCCTCTGCCACCATCGTATCAAAATCGGTATAGATACGGTGGGTTGGAATTCCTATTGCTTTCGCGAAAGCAATATTCTCCTCATAATCGGGGTTAAAAACGGCTCCGGTAAGCTGGTAGGCATCAAACATACTTGCCGCCACTCTGTGCAGCACACCTATTAAACTATCACCACCGCCACCTAGGACGCCCCATCTAATTTTGTTACTCATAAACTATGGTTTGCGATGATTTGGATACAATTTCGCTTGCGCGAAATTACTCTATCACCAAATAACATTTTCTATTTATTGTCAGGC
>JALZVV010000198.1 GCA_023299935.1 Dokdonia sp. | reverse complement strand
CGAAGAGATGAAAACCCTTATTGCGGGCTGTGCAATGATGATCACGTTTGGAAGAAAGAATTATGCCTATGAGTTAGTTGATCATATTCTTTTGTATCCTGATGTTTTTTACAGTAATGCAAATGAAGCCTATCATAAGGGAGAGTTTAATCCTATGCGCAAAACCATTGTATTCTCGTGGAAGGATTTTGAACACGGGTATAAAATAACAGACGATAATCTTAATGTGGGCATTCACGAGTTTGTGCACGCTTTACAAATTGGGGCAAAAAAATCAAGTGATATAGATTCTTTGCGATTAGAACGTATTTTTCAGCGTATTTTAAGGCATTTAACAAATCAAGAGGTCAAAGATAGATTAGATGAAGTAAAATACTTTAGGGACTATGCTTTTACCAATCAATATGAGTTTATGGCGGTAATGGTAGAGTACTTTTTTGAGTCTCCAGAAGATTTTAAGAACTACTTCCCTCAATTGTATAATCACGTAAGAAGCATGCTAAGTTTTAACTATGCAGGCTATTGAATTGTAGAAACATATTATCTATATTAGTTGAAGATAAGACAACTAACTAATACAATTATTGTTATGGAAGAATTACAACAACCTCAATTACATCTTGTAAGTAGCTTGGCCGAAGAACGTCGAGTTACATTTTATCGCAAAACCTATACCCATGTAGCATTAGCTGTTCTACTCTTTATTATGGTAGAATATCTGTTTTTTCAATCTCCAGCTATTGTGAATTTTGCGTATTCATTAGTAGGCGGATGGAGTTGGCTGGCATTATTAGGGGCTTTTATGTTTATCACTAATTATGCAGAAGGTCTAGCGCTTAAATCAAAAGATAAGAACGTCCATTATCTAGCATTGCTCATATATGTGATAGCAGAGGCATTTATTTTTATTCCTATGTTATTGATTGCCTTTAGTATGGTAGATGGAGTTGCTATGCTGCAACAGGCAGCAGTAATGACTATTGCCTTATTTGCTGGATTATCTGCAATTGTATTTTTTACTAAAAAAGACTTCTCGTTTTTGAGGTCTATTCTTGTAATGGGATTTGTGATTGCTTTAGGCCTTATTGTGGCTGGTACACTATTTGGTTTTGATTTAGGCTTGTGGTTTAGTGCAGCGATGGTTGCACTGGCGGCTGGGTCTATATTGTACACTACTTCTAATATGGTACATAAGTATGAAGAAGAGCAGTACGTGGCAGCTGCCTTGGGCTTGTTTGCTTCATTAATGTTATTATTCTGGTATATACTGCGCATTTTTATGTCCCGAGACTAAGAAGAAACCTCTTGCGCATAAAAAAGGCTGGTGAAAATTACTTTCACCAGCCTTTTTTATTTTATGGCAACTATTAGTTAACTAAGGCACTAAGGTCTTTTACGGTTTTAGTAGGATTGTCAGATTTAAAGACATAGCTTCCTGCTACCAGTACATCTGCTCCCGCATCAACAAGTTGCTTAGCATTTTTATTAGTGACTCCACCATCTATTTCAATAAGCGTGCTTGCATTCTTGCGGCTAATCATCGCTTTAAGTGCACTTACTTTATCATAGGTGTTTTCTATAAAGCTTTGACCGCCAAATCCTGGATTTACACTCATAATACATACCATATCTAGATCTTGTATTACATCTTCTAGTAGGCTAACATTAGTATGAGGGTTGAGTGCTACTCCCGCTTTCATCCCTGCTGCTTTTATAGCCTGTAGGGTACGGTGTAAGTGTGTACACGCTTCGTAGTGAACCGTAAGTATATCACTTCCTAAGTCTGCAAAGGTTTGTATATAACGGTCAGGATCTACAATCATTAGATGCACATCTATAGTCTTTGTGGCGTGCTTTACAATATCTCTTAGAACAGGCATCCCAAAAGAAATGTTAGGGACAAATACACCGTCCATAATGTCAATGTGAAACCAATCTGCATCACTAGCATTAATCATTTCTACATCTCTCTGTAGGTTGGCAAAATCTGCAGCAAGTACAGAGGGAGCAATTCGTTTTTTGGACATGATTCTATTTTATGATGAGATAAAATTACTACTTATCTATAGACTTTCCTAAGAAAGATGTAATGGTGCTTGTAACAGCTTCCACCTCTTTAGTATCTAGATGCTTGAGTAATTTTATATAAGCACTGAGCTTAGCGATTTTCTCCTTTCCCAAAACAGAACTAAAACCAGATTCATAACCTTCAAAGTAAAGATGATCTATTTCTTTTTCAAAAAGCACAATAGGATTCTTGTGTCTTGTGTCTTTTTTTATCTTATCGTAATACAGCGTTTTAATAATAGTTTCCTTCCCTTCCATATATTGAAAGAAGTTGCCACTATTACAAAGCAAAACACCACTTACATGATTTTTTAGGTTAGATTTTGTGGTTTGATCAAATAATACTTCTAGTTGGTTATTAGACAAACTATTAACACTGCTTACATAACATATAGAGAAATGCATAAAGGTGGGAGTTTTGGGGTTTGACTAAAGGTATAAAAAAATCCCCGGTAATCAGCCGGGGATCATTCATCAATCAAAAAACGAACAGTTATGATAAACTGTTGTTGCCATTACTTAGAATTTATCCTAAGTATGTTTTTAAGATTTTGCTACGTGAAGTATGCTTCAATCTACGGATTGCTTTTTCCTTAATCTGGCGAACACGCTCACGAGTTAAATCAAAAGTTTCTCCTATTTCTTCTAAGGTCATAGGATGTTGATCACCTAGTCCAAAGTATAGTCTAATTACATCTGCCTCACGTGGAGTAAGGGTTTCTAAAGCTCTCTCTATCTCCGTTCTTAATGATTCGTGAAGTAATTCACGATCAGGATTAGGAGACTCTCCAGAACGTAATACATCATATAAGTTTGAGTCTTCTCCTTCTACAAGAGGAGCATCCATACTTACGTGACGTCCAGAGTTTTTCATAGACTCTTTTACGTCATTTATAGTCATATCCAGTTCCTTTGCTATCTCTTCTGCACTTGGTGGGCGCTCGTGAGCTTGCTCTAGGAAAGCATAGGTCTTGTTTATTTTATTGATAGAACCAATCTTGTTAAGCGGCAGTCTTACAATTCTAGATTGCTCTGCTAGTGCTTGAAGTATAGATTGTCTAATCCACCATACAGCGTATGATATAAATTTAAATCCACGAGTTTCATCAAAACGTTGTGCCGCTTTAATAAGTCCAAGGTTCCCTTCATTAATAAGGTCAGGGAGCGTTAGTCCTTGATTTTGGTATTGTTTTGCCACAGAAACCACAAAACGCAAGTTTGCTTTTGTTAGTTTCTCAAGAGCACGCTGGTCTCCCGCTTTAATTTGCTGTGCTAATTCTACCTCCTCATCTGCTGTGATAAGGTCTACTTTTCCGATTTCCTGTAAATACTTGTCTAGGGATGCAGTCTCACGATTAGTTACCTGCTTGGTAATTTTGAGTTGTCTCATTAATCAACTTTTGGGTTTCTTTCTTCACTCGTTATACGTATGGGATGAAGAGAATGTTACAATTTAATCATATCTTTTTTTTAAAGGATCTTTTTTGCGATGTACTTAACTATTAATGAAGTCTTTATAATCAATAAAAAATGTTTCTAATGTGTCCATATTCTTATTAAAAAACTCAAAAACCTCTGGCCAACTGTTTTTATTATGTATGCTTACACCTTCTTTTACCAGATACACTCGGCTTACTGTTTTTCCAGAGTCCAGTGTATAATGAGCATCAAAAATGAGTTTTGAGGAGACTTCATCTAGAAGTAATTTTTTGAGACTTTCTAACTTTTCATAGTAATAACCTCTTAGTATTGGATCATTAGATACAGCGTCTATCGAGACCAATGCTTTTTTAGTATCAAAACTAAACTTAAGGACTACATCTTTAATACCTGTATTGTATAACATCCATTTTCTTGGATGTCTTTTTCCAAAAAATATCCAGAAATCTTCACGTATCTTTTTAGAATCTTCTTGGTTAAACATTACAGGAAATAAGCTAGTATAATACCTATTACAATTGCTAAAAACTTGGATGCATTAAATTGATGATTCTTTGAAGACTCAAATAGTATGGTAGTAGCTACGTGAAGCAATACTCCTACGGCAAATGCATTAACGTATAATGAGTACTCTTGTAATAAGGGGATTTGTGCTTTCGCGAAAGCGCCCAAAGGAGTCATCACCGCAAACCCAATTAAAAATAGAAAAGATTGCATCTTGGGGAGTTTTGCATTTAATAAAAATGCCGAAACGATGATCGCAATAGGAATCTTGTGAATGATAATGCCGTATAGTAACTCCTGATTATCTGCTAATGGAAAGCCTTCTATAAAAGAATGTATGCATAGGCTGATAAAGAGCAGTAGCGGGAACTTAGTTTCTGTTTGCTGATGAATATGCCCGTGCTCTGCGCCTCTCGAGCCAAACTCTAACAGAATTTGCATCAATAAACCAAGCATAATACAAAGCCCTACATATTTATCTGGCTCTTTATAGACTTCAGGTAAAAACTCAAAAACGGTAATGGCCAGTAAAAAAGCTCCGCTAAAAGACAATAATAGTCTAACCCCATTTGTAATTGCGGGCTTAAAAATAAGCGCAATTAAAAGGCCAATGCCTACAGCAGCTAGAGGAAGCAATAAAGGTTGAAGTATTGAAGTACTCATCATAGAAGTGGCTAAAAATAAGTTATTTTTGCGGTATATGAGTCAAGGGAATCAAAACTTTAAAATGCTAGCAAAAACCTTTTTTGGTTTTGAAGAAATTCTAGCAGAAGAGCTTCGTAATCTAGGTGCAGGCCACGTTAAAACGGGTGTACGTAGTGTATCCTTTGAGGGAGATAAAGGCTTTATGTATAAAGCAAATTTATGCTGCCGTACTGCTATTAAAATATTGAAACCCATTCTGGACTTTAGAGTACGCTCAGAAGAAGAACTCTATAGGCGGGTACAAAAGATTTACTGGAACGATTATATAGATGTGTCCGATACCTTTGCCATTAATGCAACGGTAAGTGGCACCCTATTTACCCACTCGCAATATGTGGCCTTTAAAACTAAGGATGCCATTGTAGACCAGTTTAGAAAAAAAGAAGGTGTACGTCCTAGTATCGATACCAAGCGACCTGATTTGCGCATTAATGTGCACATCCAGAATGATTGGTGTACCATTTCTTTAGATAGTAGTGGAGCCTCTTTACATCATAGAGGGTATCGTACTCAGACTAATATTGCACCTATAAATGAAGCGCTAGCCGCTGGACTTATACTTAAAAGTGGCTGGACAGGGCATAGTGATTTCCTAGACCCTATGTGTGGGAGTGGGACAGTGTGTATTGAAGCAGCAATGATTGCCTGTAATATACCAGCTAACCTCAATAGAAAAGAGTTTGCCTTTGAAAAATGGTATGATTGGGATCCAGATTTGTTTGATGTAATCGAAGCAGCAGCCCTTAAAAAAGTAAAGGATTTCAGGTTTAAGATAATAGGCTACGATAAAGCACCTTCTGTAATTTCTAAGGCCAAACAGAATGTGAATAATGCTAAGCTAGACGAATTTATTACGATAAAAGAACAAAACTTTTTTGAGTCTAAAAAAGAGGGAGAAGACTTCTTACATATGGTATTTAACCCACCGTATGGAGAACGATTGCCGGTATCTATGGATGAGTTTTATAAAGAAATAGGAGATACCCTAAAATCTTCCTATCCAGGTTCCCATGCTTGGTTTATTACCTCTAATATGGAAGCACTTAAACATGTAGGTTTACGTCCTAGCCGCAAGATCAAATTATACAACGGGAGTCTAGAGAGCCGTCTTGTAAAATACGAGATGTATGAGGGTAGTCGTAAAGCAAAACATCAACACTAAAAAATCTTAAGAACTCCAATCTTATGAAGAAATTAAAAATTAAGAAACGGCAGTTTAAAATTAAGTTGCGTAAAAAGATTTTGGGACAACACGCAAAAGGAGTTATTTATGAAACCCAAAATGGGATGATTTTAGCTCCTATTGATGACTATACGATAGGCAGGCGCTTAGGATTTAAGGGAGGTTGGAATATTCCTGAAATAAAAGAATTATTAACATATATTGATCAGGATGATACCGTTTACATTTTAGGAACTCACATAGGTACATTATTAATTCCTATAGGCAACAAGTGTAAACAAATAATAGGGTATGAAGCAAATCCAGATACTTATGGATATGTGTCAAAAAATATTTTCATTAATGACTTGACTAATGCTACAGTATATAATTATGCAGTAGGAGATACTAAGAAAAAAATAAGTTTCTATAAGAACACGCTTAATAGTGGTGGTAGTAAAATAAAACCTATTAACGATAGCTATTTGTACTCCTACGATAGCCCAGATATTATTGAAGTAGATATGGTTCGTTTGGACACCCACATTAAACAGGAAAATCTTCCTAAACCAGACCACATTATTATAGATATAGAAGGAGCCGAATATTTTGCATTAAAGGGTATGCAGGATATACTTGGTGATGTAAAAATGCTATATATAGAATATGTGCCTCATCACCTGAAAAATGTATCAGGAGTCTCTAACAAGAGTTTTATTGATCTTATTGTACCGTATTTTGATAAAGTAAGATTCGTAGGACAGAAAATAGAGATTGATATTAGTACATCTTCAGATGAGCTTCTGGCATATTTAGATACATTATTTGCAAATGAAAAATCAGATGATTTATTATTTACTAAAAACTAAATGATGCGCTAGCCACGCCACAATCCCTATACTGGAAAGGGATTTGTAAACACTTCTTTTAAGTTAAGAAACGCACATTAAGACAAGTATAAGTGACTGTATATTAGACAACTAATTTATTTATCTTAGTACAGCGGGACTAACTATTTTTATTGTACTTCTTGGTAGTACTTTCCCTTCTTTTGGACAAAACCCTGACTTATTTCGTACTTGGTATTTAACATCCCTGAGTGTTTCAGATATTGCTGATGAGGTTTTTGTGGCAGATATAGAACCTAGTATAACACCTACTCTTACTATTCTTGAAAATTTAGAATTTGAAGGCGTAGGAGCTTGTAATGATTTTTTTGGTTCTTATGGTTTTATTAGTGACGAGTTTTTACAGGTAGATCAATTTGACAGTACACTTGAGGTTTGCGATAGTGATGCCCGAAATGATTTTGAAGTTGACTATTTTTAATAGTTATTCAATACAGGTATTGAGCTTATGTATACCATTAGTTTTAGTGATCAAAGCGATGCTGTTGAGTTACTAATTGAAGATGTTTTGGGAGGTTTTTTACGTTTCGGCAACGAACCCCTTAGTCTTGAAAATAATGTGCTTTCTAACATCAAAATATATCCCAATCCTGCACAATCTGTAATTACTATTGTGGGTAGCACTGCGCCTTTTTCTACCATGGAGATTATAGATGCTCAGGGCAAAATAGTCATTATTAGAAAAGATGGAATTTCTGGTATTGATGTTTCTGGGCTTGAGGCTGGAATTTATTTTGTAAAGATGACTTCTGGAAATCGCACTGCAATTAGGAAACTCATTAAATCTTAGAGGTAGCGCTGCCGTTTGCAAACCGCCAGTATAACATAGAAGTATAGCTGTCTACCGTTTAAAAATGGGTATTAAATACGATAAGGTATACCCATATCCAACACCAAACTGGCTACCATCTGTAGTCTCTCCAAAACCAGGGATAAATATTAATTCAAAATTTTCTGGTTGTGTCCTGGATAAAGAACGTTTTAATTGTACGTTAATCCCCAAATATAGATTGCTAAACAATTCCGTTTGCAGCCCTAATTGAAACTCTAGCCATGTAGTATTTAACCCATTAAACTCCCTAGATTCAAAACGAGTATCATCGCCAAACAATGGATTTGTAGTGGCGATGGTAAAGGAGTTAAGTTCTTGACTAAAACTAGAAAAAGCAACACGTCCCCCTACATAAATAAGATTGTTCATCCCAAACCAATTCTCGTAGATGTTAAAGTTTCCTCCAGCTTTTATATAGCTACCTCTACTAGTATTGTTAAGATTAGTAAGTACGCTTGTTCGGGATTCATTACCTATCTCAGCAGCCACATAGATATTTTTTTTAATTCTAAAATCTCCTACAATTTCAAAACCAGAATAGTTTTCATCTAATAGTGTCCGTATGGGTCTGGCTATATCTGCTCCTATGCGTAAACCATAAAATTGCGGTGCACCGGTTTTTGTAGTATCCTTTACTGAAGGAACCACGCCTTCTTCAATCTCTATATCGGTCGCTGTTTGGTTCTCCGTAGATTGAGCATGTCCTAGCCGTAAAAACGCCAAAAGACTAATGAAAAATACGAATATGTGCTTCGGTATCATCTTCTATTGTTGCGTTTAATATATTAACATTATTAATCCAAGGACCATCATCCAAAGGATTAAAATCATCTTGTATGGCCTGGTATATGACTCTAAAACCGCAGGCCTTGCTTACAAATTCTTCTTGAGGCAGGTAATTAAAAATTAATCGATCTATATTTTCAGGATCATCTCCATCTTCACTACCCGCATTAATGATAAAGTCAAAACGAGTTTGATTTGTGTCTGTGCGAAGGGGTATGGATATGGTGGCAGCATTAAAGGTTAATCCTATAGGAGCACCTTCTTCAGCAATAAATAAATCTGTAGGTATTTTTTCTTCAGAGGGATTGTCTGCATCAAAAAACTCAATAACGAGCAAGGGTGTTATTGGGGTGCTTTCTGCACAAATATCATCACGTTCGCATCCTGCAAGAATAAGCACACTACTAAAAATATAAAAAAGTATTTTTTTCATAAGAACTTATCGTTTCTCCAGCAATACCACATTCTCCACGTGGTGGGTTTGCGGGAACATATCTACGGGTTGTACTTTAGTCACTTTATATTGTGCATCCATTAACGCTAAGTCGCGCGCTTGTGTTGCGCTATTGCAACTTACATAAACTATTTTTTCTGGAGCTATGTTTAAGATTTGATTAACCACATCTGCATGCATTCCATCACGAGGAGGGTCTGTAATAATTACATCTGGAACACCGTGAGAAGTAATAAACTCCGTATTAAACACTTTTTTCATGTCTCCTACAAAAAACTCAGTATTGCTAATCTTATTGTGAGCGGCATTTTCTCTGGCCGCTTCTATAGCATCCGGAACGGCCTCTACACCTATAACTTTTGCAGCTTGTTTTGCTACAAACTGTGCAATCGTTCCGGTACCTGTATAAAGATCATACACCAGTTCTTTGCCACTAAGTCCGGCAAAATCTCGTGTGATTTTATAAAGTTCGTAAGCCTGAGCAGAATTAGTCTGGTAAAAAGACTTTGCATTAATCTTAAACTGCAGACCTTCCATCTCTTCAAAAATATGATCGCGACCGTGATAGCAAATTACTTCTTGATCATAAATAGTGTCATTGCCTTTGCCATTTATAACATATAATAAGGATGTGATTGTGGGAAATTCAGTTTTTAGATATTCTAATAGCAATGTTCTGTTTTTCTCATCTTCCTTAAAAAATTGAATCAAAACCATAAGCTCTCCGGTAGAGGAGGTGCGTATCATTAAAGTGCGCAGTAACCCTTCTTGATTGCGGGCATTATAAAAGGGCATTTGATGTTTTGTAGCAAAAGCCTTTATGCCGTTTCTAATGGCATTACTGGGATCTGCCTGTAAATGACATTTTTCTATATCTAGAATTTTATCCCACATTCCTGCAATGTGAAAACCTAAAGCATTGCGATCCTCAATTACTTCTTCACTACGTATTTGTTCCAACGTAAGCCATTTACTATCAGAAAAGCCAAATTCCATTTTATTGCGATAGAAATATTGCGCTGCACTGCCCAAAATAGCTGTGGTTTCAGGAAGCTCTATTTTACCTATACGAGTGAGATTATTAATTACTTCTCTCTCTTTGTATTCTAACTGATATTTGTAGTCCATATGCTGCCACTTACAACCACCACAAACCTCAAAATGCTGGCATTGGGGTTGGGTACGCTTTCGCGAAAGCGTATGAACCTTTATCGCACTGCCTTCATAATACGACTTACGTTTTTTTGTAGTCTGCACATCTACCACATCGCCGGGTACGGCATTGTTGATAAATACTACACGGCCATCTGGCGCGTGAGCTATGGCTTTGCCTTTTGCACCGGCATCTGTAACTTCTAATTCTGTAAAAATCTTGCGATTTTGTTTGCGTCTTGACATAGCGCAAAAATAGAATAATTCTGAATTAAGATAGGGGTTTATAGACTGCTTTATAATTTGTAATTTGCAATCCTCTGGGGATGATTTCTCTCCCACGCTGAATTTTCGAGTCTTCGAAGGAATAAAGGTAGAGAAGGAATGGCTTTTTTATCATTTAAAATTTCAAAAAAATGGCTGTTTTAGAACAATTAACGTCGCAAGAAGCGATGGATTTAGAAAACAAGTATGGTGCACACAACTATCACCCACTTCCTGTTGTATTGAGCAAGGGAGAAGGAGTGTTTGTTTGGGACGCCGAAGGAAAAAAATATTACGATTTTCTCTCTGCATACTCTGCAGTTAATCAAGGGCATTGCCACCCACGTATCGTTAAGGCAATGACAGACCAGGCGCAAACGCTTACCTTAACTTCTCGTGCATTTTATAATGATATACTGGGTAAGTATGAGAAGTATGCCACAGAGACCTTTAATTATGATAAGTTACTTCCTATGAACACTGGAGCAGAGGCGGTAGAAACTGCTTTAAAATTGTGTAGAAAATGGGCATACGAGGTAAAGGGAATAGACGAGAATGAGGCAGAAATTATTGTTTGTGAGAATAATTTTCATGGGAGAACTACTACCATCATTTCTTTCTCTAACGATCCTGTAGCCCGCAAGAATTTTGGACCCTATACTAAAGGATTTATTAAGATTGAGTACGACAATCTTAAAGCTCTTGAGGATGCACTTAACAGTAGCAAAAACATAGCTGGTTTTCTAGTAGAACCTATTCAAGGAGAAGCAGGAGTATATGTTCCTAGTGAAGGTTATCTGGCTGCTGCAAAAGCCTTGTGTGCTAAACATAATGTATTGTTTATTGCAGATGAGGTGCAAACGGGTATTGCAAGAACAGGAAGATTACTCGCTACCTGCGGAAACTGTAGCTGTGCAGATAAGCACTGTTCTGGAACTCCCGAAGTAAAAGCAGATATATTAATTTTAGGAAAAGCCTTATCTGGAGGTGCTTATCCCGTTTCTGCCGTACTCGCTAATGATGATATTATGAATGTTATTAAACCTGGAAATCACGGTAGTACCTTTGGAGGAAATCCTATTGCTGCGGCGATAGGGATGGAAGCTCTAAGTGTTATAAAGGATGAAAAATTAGCCGAAAATGCACAAGTGCTAGGAGAGTTGTTTCGTGCTGAGTTGTCTTCATATATTAAGAGCAGTACTATGGTTAATGGAGTACGAGGGAAGGGTTTATTAAATGCCATCTTGATTAATGATACTGAGGAGAGTTCTACAGCTTGGGATATCTGTATTGCCTTGCGAGATAATGGGCTATTAGCAAAGCCTACTCACGGGAACATCATACGCTTTGCACCACCTTTAGTAATGAATAAAGAGCAACTATTGGATTGTGTGCGTATTATTAAAAAAACGCTTGAGCAGTTTGAGAAGTAGGATATGATATTTTATAAGGAGACCGTCTATAATTATATAGGCGGTTTTTTTATGGGGCTAAATGGGTAAATGGGTGTATAGGTATATTTCTAAGTACCCAGAAAAGCATCACGGCAGCTACTATAGCATATGTAAACCAAGACTTACCATTTAGGTCATAATGATAGGATGGTGCATATTTATGAGTAAAAAAAGCGTATGCCTTATTAAATAGAATTAGCGAAACAACGACAAGCAATGCATTGTGTTTTATGGCTTCTAGTATACGTATATGGAGAATATCGTGTATGGCTCGCTGGCTACCACAACCTGGGCAATGCAGTCCTGTAACATGATGAAAAGGGCAAACAGCAAATACTGTTCCTTCTTGAGTAATACCAGGGTCATTCAAGTAGTAATAACGTGTAATAAAAAATACTGGTATGACTAAGAAGAGATACCAGTATTTTAAGATTTTCTTGCTATAATTAATAATCATTAAAGTCACCTCCATTAGCTAAAGCGGTGGCAATTAAAGCGCCATAGACTATAAAGAATATTAAGAGTAAGATTCCACCGCCTATGAGTCCAATAAGGCCCCATAATTTTGCGTTTTTAGAATCTTGCTCTGCGCCAGCATAATCACCGCCATCCCATTTGGCATTAACACGTGCCGCATAGATGATACTAACGACTCCTGTAATCTGACAACAGAAAAAGGTAGTGACAATTGCTAGAATTAGGTAATTACTCGGTTTTACTTGTGGCATATTGCCTGATGTGGATAGTGTCTCCATTAGGTTGAATTAGTGATTAAGACTCCTAAAATACTAGTTTTTAAAGAATAATAAGGATATGCTGAAAAAAAAAGCGAGCCGAGGCTCGCTTTTTTTTATTATACTATTAGCTTTAGCTTGTAGGTAAACCTAATTGCTCTAACATTTCTGTTTGTTGTTGTTGGTATGCTTCCCAGCCTCCTGCAGATACAATCTGATAGATTGATAATATAAGAGCTAAGGCTGCTAAGGCTAATCCAATAAGAGCGATTATTCTAGCCGTATTTAATTGTTTTGCGTTAACATAAGAACTAGGATCATCGCTTTCGTTTAAAACTTTTCTATCCTTATTAGCAAGAAAAAGGGCAATTCCTGAAAAGATAATTCCGCCTATTCCTATTGAGCAACAACAAGCAATGAATGATATTATTCCTAAGACTAGGGATATGGTTACGTTAGGTAATTTTTTCTGTTCCATAATAAAGGTTTATTTAGTTTGTTAGTGTAACATCTTAATGGCATAGCTTATGACCATTGTTGATACGGTCAAGGTAGCTAAAAAAATAATACTCTTGTTAGCAAACTTAAAATTGATAAATTGGTTCGTAATTAAAACTCCAAATAAGAAGATAAGCGGATAAATAGCTGGGTACATAAAAAAAGCTTCCGCAAATTCTCCTTTAAAAAGCAATGATACAGATCGCTGCAAGCCACATCCCATGCATTCAAAGCCTAAATATTTCTTATTAAGACAAGGAAGCATATATTCCTCCATACAGGAAAAAAATTTAGTTAGAGATACTTATTTTTTGCGATTTAGTAAAGCCTTCTGTAGTGTTGAATTGTACGATATAAATCCCTGTACTGAGACTTCTTGTTGGGAAGCTATAAACTGATTGAAGGCCTAAATCATTTTGAGTAAGGACTAGTTTCCCAGTGACATCAAAAAGACTCATCCCATCAAGATTTACTTCTAATGGATTGTGTATTTCTAATTGCCCAGTTGGATTATTTTGGAACACCGTAAGAGTTTCTAAGATTCCTTCTTCAAGCACTATTTCACTTACTATAAGAGTACTATCATCGTCAGAAGTGTTGTCACTAGATGTATCGTCGTCTGTGGTTGTAGTGTCATCATCGTTTGATGTGTCGTCATTAGAGTTGTCAGCAGACTCTTTAGAAAAACGGATAAAAAATCTGTCATTATGTTCACCTGCATCTAATTGAATGAGAACGCTTTCTTCTAAAATATCATAATATGTTTCTGTTAATTTATCTAATAGGAAAACACTTTCATATTCAAAGTTTTCTATAATATTTACTCTAAATCTGAATTCTGAAGGAGTCTCTGCGTCTATAGTAATGGGCAGGTATTGATACTCATCTATAGGTGCTGCATTAATTAGATATCCTTTTTCTTCTTCGATAACAAAAGAAACATCAGATGCAAGACCACCTAATTGAGCATCTCCTGCTATATCATATCCTTCAGTTGCATTTCTAAGAAGAGCAATACCCAATTGTCGCGAGTAAGTGTCGTTAATGCCTATGCCTATTTTAAGTCTAGCATAATCACTTTCTAACTTAGCAATATCTGGATAATATGACGCAACGCCAATACCTGGAATTGGGGAATCATCTTCGTTATTCCTAAAATCAGAATTATTTCCCTCTTGAACAAAAATGCGATGATTATTTTTGAATGTTACATCACCTCCAGTTCCAGAACCTAGAACCATAAAACCTTGCCCTACAGGAGAAAAACGCCTTTCTAAAGATGGATCTCCTATGCCTCCAGTCGTTCCTATTTGGTTTCCATTTTCGTCATACATGTAGAAAGTAGCATTGACATACATCCCGTCCATATTGACATCCATTAATGGAGAATAGGTTGCATAACCTCCTTGATAATCTTCTGTAAAATGTGACATGACCATAGGATCACTTTCCCAAAAATACGCTGTTCCTGTAGATACGCCATTAGGAGTAACAGAAGTCATGTTGCCATTAATATCATCAACAGTAAATGAAGCACCTCCAGAATTCTCTAATAAAAAATAATTTAAATCTAAAGCAGAAGGATATGGATTTCCTACTAAGGAAAATGAGTCAGGACCTACAGAGACAGAAATATCTCCATTATTAGGTCTACCTCTAAAATCATAACGTTGCCCGGTTCCATTGGTAAGGTCGCCATCATTATTCATTACACCATCACCAGCGTCTGTTGTGTCTAGACCATTAACACCTTTCATTGAAAACCCGAAGCCTGCTGGAAGAGTTCCTATATCGTCCAGTTGTATCCAATCAGCATAGCCAACACCAGACTCAAAATACCATAACCAATATGTTGCGAATCTAAAAGGCTGAGTAGTACCTGTAGTACTGTCAAATCCCGGGTCTAATAATAAATTATTACTCTCGACTAAATTAACAGGATTAAATAAAACTGTTGACGTAAAACCATTTAGTGCTGTATCTCTTGAAGCGAAGACAGAATTGCCATTTGGAGCTGCAGTTCCAGGGCCATCAAAAGAAAGTCCTACTGGAGATGCCCAAAAATTATAATCCCAGAGATTTACCGTTCCTTCTTGGAAAATGGATATATCGCCCGTGCCTTTATTCATTGGATCAGCACCATTACCTTGTAAAAGTTGTGCTTGATTTCTAAGGATTATACTTGATTCTGCTAAAGAATTAGAATTTACAACTAAATTGACATCCTGATCTACATAAATGAAGGTGTCATCAACGAAGACAAAGGATGCTGCGGGTCCATTAGGCTGGACATATAATTGCGCTATACCCGTAAACGAAAAGTTTGCAGTTAAAAGAAGTAATAAAAATTTAAAATTTTTCATAATTTGGGACCATAATTAAATATGGTCATACATGCTAAATTAAATATTTTGGAAGGAGTGTGCTATAAAATAGAATACTTTAGCATCTTTTTTCGATGAGATGTATATTTTAGTCGACCAAAGCACGCGCATTAATTTTTTTCATGAAAATAGGGGATAAAGTACAGGGGTTAGATAATGATTTTGAGGGTGTTGTGGTCGCTAAACAAAAAAGTATAGTTGATGTGGAGAGTCCAGATGGCTTTGTATTACGTTTTCGCGAAAGTGAATTAATTCCTGCCATATCTTCTCAGGATGCCATGCGATTGAGTCAAGTGTCACCATCTCAAATTTTAGCTAAAGAAGATTTTAAACCAAAGAAGAAGACATCTCTAGAGTCGCAAAAGAAAAGGAATAAGATACCTCCTATGGAGGTAGATTTACATATTGAAAAATTAGTAAATCATTACAAAGGGATGTCCAATTTTGAAATATTAAATTTACAATTGGACACGGCAAAAAGGCAATTAGAATTTGCTAAAAATAAACGTATTCAGCGCATTGTTTTTATTCACGGAGTTGGAGAAGGAGTGCTTAAGGAAGAACTCTATTATCTATTAAGACGCTTTGAAAATCTTGATTTTTACGATGCAGATTATCAGAAATACGGTGTAGGAGCAACCGAAGTGTATTTGTATCAAAAAGGACTCTAATCTTCTTAATTAAATAGTGGGGTAAATAGTATCGTAGCATCCTGTGTCCCATCAAATGTCCCTAAAAATAGACTGCTTTGTATTGTAACGGCAGGTTCACCACTTTGATCAATAAAAGAAAGTAATTCCATGTTTATGGTGACTAGTATATCAGAAAAAGTATAGATATGCTGTCTGTATTCATCTACTATGGTTTCATTAGCTATTTCTGGGTTTAAGTAATCATCAAAACCGGGATTCATGAGGTCGGAGTTATCATCTGTAGGGTTTAAATTCCCATTAGCATCTTCATTACGAGTAAGAATACCATCACCATCATCATCGACATCTAAATAATTTAGGATACCATCTCCATCCGTATCTCGGGACAATTCTAAGTTTATGC
>JALZVV010000197.1 GCA_023299935.1 Dokdonia sp. | reverse complement strand
GAATTGAAGATATCTGAAGATTTAATCGAAGATTTTGTATACTTTGTCTTTGAAGACGACAAAGCTATTAGTCACGTTAATCAAACTAATCTTTTAGAATTATTAGATTATATGATGATAAAGTCAAAACAATATATAGCTTTGAAAGAGCAAGAAAAATAATTTATCACTGATGAAGAAATTACAAATACATCTTTTTATTATGTTGCTTTTTATTGGAGCAACTGCTGTGGCGCAAGAAGTGATAACATTAAGAGGTCAAGTCCTTAATGATACAATAAGCAAATCCTCACTAACTGTGGTTAACTTATCGCTTCAAAAAGGAACTACTACTAATGCTAGCGGTGTGTTTGAAATTTTGGCAAGAGAAAACGATACGATTAATGTAAGTGCAGTACAATATGAGTCTCGACAGTTTGTGGTGAATAAGACGATGTTCAGCAGAAAAAAGATATCCCTTTATCTCATTCCTAAAGTTACCGCTCTAGAAGAAGTAAATCTCAGTAATATAGACTTAACAGGAAACATTTTGAGAGATGTAGGTTCTACAGAGTTTGAGATTAAAGTGCGACCTAAAGAATTAGGTATTCCGGAGAATACTGCACCAGAACGAACAGTAGAAGAACGGCGTTATTATACTGCGGTTACAAGTTCGGGGGGAATTCCTTTAGACGGGCTTATTAATTCTATTACTGGCAGATTAAAAATGCTTAAAAAACATATTGAGGTGTCTCGATTTGCAAAAAAAATACAAGATACTAGAGTACAGTTTTCGGACACCGTATATATGGAGAAATTAAAAATACCGCAGGAACTCATAGAAGATTTTGTGTATTATACCTTTGAAGACGAAAATGCAAAACAATATGTAGATACTGGTGATGCTTTAGGATTGTTAGATTTTATGATTGAGAAGTCGGCTGCGTATCGCAAACTTAAGGAGCAAGAAAAACACTAATGGCATATTTTTTGAATTCTACAAAGAACGCTTTCGCGAAAGCACAACACTTACGACCTACATTATGAAATTTTATAGATCCCTACTACTATTGCTTATTCCTATGCTTAGTTCATTCTGCGCCCATAAGTATTATTTGAGTGTGACGGAAGTAGTGTATAATCAAGAAGCAGAGGCTATTCAAATCATTAGTAGAATTTTTTATGATGACTTAGAAGCAGTATTACAGGAACGTTATGATGAACGGCTGTTAGTAGATGCTGCGGCAGACCAGGAGGTTTTAGATAATTATATCTCAAAATACCTTACCAAAAAACTTAAAATTTCTGTAGATGGAGAGCCTCAAGAGCTCAACTATATAGGTAAAGAATACGATGACGATTATGTCGTATGTTATGTAGAAGTTCCTAATATTGATGATGTTGAAGTTTTTGAGATAGAAAACACTTTGCTCATGGATTTGTATGTAGAACAAAAGAATATGGTCCATACAGAAATATTAGGAAAAAAGAAGAGTCTTCTTCTTCGAGACGGAAATACAAAAGCTGTGTTAAATTTTTCAGAATAAGGCCATCTAAACCCCTCTATTTTGGCTATTTTTAGGCTCTATTAAATAAAAATTTTTATGATTCGTTTTAAGTATGCATTATTATCAATGCTATTCCTTGCAGGAATGCAAGTATTTGCCCAAGAAAAAGAACAAGAAGAGCGTGTTGGGGGACACGAGAATACTAATAGTTTTAGACAACTTTATAACGAGATGTCTACGCCTAATTCATACAGAACCGCTTCTGGAGCACCAGGACATGAGTACTATCAGAATGAAGCCGACTATAAAATGAAAATTAGACTGGATGATGCTACTCAAATCCTTACAGGAAGTGAGACTATTACCTATCATAACAATTCTCCAGACGATTTAGAGTACTTATGGGTACAATTAGACCAGAATGTAAGAGAGCCAGATTCTCCTGCAAAAGATAAAAATGGAGATGGAGTAGCACCTATAAGCCAGCCGGGCAGTTTTGTGTCTAGCTATATGGGAGCTCCTTTTGACGGAGGTTTTAAAATTACTAAAGTGTCTCAAAACGGGCGTTCTTTAAAATACACTAAGAATTGGACAATGATGCGTATTGATATGGGGCAGCCACTTAAATCAGGGGAGTCTTATGAGTTTTCAATCGATTGGAGTTACTTAGTGCCAGAGCATACTGTGGATAGAGCACGTTCGGGTTATGAAACCTTTGCAGATGGAAACAGAGGATATGTAATTGCCCAGTTCTTTCCTAGAATGGCAGTTTACAATGATGTAGAAGGATGGCAGAATTACCAGTTCTGGGGTAATGGAGAATTTGCATTGCCATTTGGGGATTATGAAGTAGATATTACTGTGCCAGCAGATCATTTATTAGATGGAACAGGTGTGCTAGTAAATCGTAAAGATGTATATAGTAAGGAAGAGTGGAAGAGATGGGAGAGAGCAACTAAGTCTTATGATAAACCTGTAATTATTCGCACGCAGGCGGAGACAGAAGAAATTGCAAAGGGGAATGATTCTAAAACCAAGACCTGGAAATTAAGAGCAGAAAATGTTCGTGATTTTGGATTTGCATCTTCTAGAAGATATTTAATGGATGCTCAGGCGGTTAAATTTCCGCAAAGAGATGTAATGGCAATATCTATTTACCCACCAGAAGGAAACCCATTATGGGAAGAATATTCTACCAAGGCTGTAGTTCAAACATTAAAGACATATTCTAAGTTCACTTTTGATTATCCTTATCCTAAAGCAATCTCTGTACATGCAAGAAGTCAAGGAATGGAGTACCCAATGATATGCTGGAATTTTGGGCGTCCTAATGAAGATGGGACCTATAGCGACCGTACTAAATACGGGATGATTTCAGTTATTATTCATGAGGTAGGACACAACTATTTCCCTATGATTGTAAATAGTGATGAACGTCAGTGGGGATGGATGGATGAAGGTTTAGATACTTTTATGCAGTACTTAGCAGAGCAGGAATTTGGAGAATCATTTCCAGAGGCTATAGGACAAAATAAATCTTATCCTTCTAGACGAGGAGCGCCTTCTAAGATTGTTCCTTATATGAAAGGTAATCAAGATTTTATTGCTCCTATAATGTCCAATCCTGAGAATGTATATCAATTAGGTAACAATGCTTATGGTAAACCGGCAACCGCTCTTAATATATTGAGAGAAACGATAATGGGGCCTGAGTTGTTTGATCACGCTTTCAAAACATACTCACAACGTTGGATGTTTAAGCATCCATCTCCAGAAGATTTCTTTAGAACAATGGAAGATGCTTCTGCTGTAGATTTAGATTGGTATTGGAGAGGATGGTTTTATAGTACAGAAAATGTAGATATAGGAGTAAAAGAAGTTAAATCGTACTATGTTACAGACAAGGTAACAAAAGAAGGTAAAGAGCGATTAGCGCGATTTGGAGTTTCAGATCCAAGTACGGTAGAAGTGGTGTACGTGGTAGATGAAGATAGTGAAGACTTTGACCCTTCTTTAAAAGGAAAATCTATGTTAGAAAATTCATCAACACTTAAGGAGTATATGATGGATAATTTTACACCGGCAGAGCGAGCAAATATTACAGAGCCTAAGCACTTGTATAAAGTAGTTTTTGAAAAGCCTGGAGGTATCCCAATGCCTATAATTGTAGAGTACGAATATGCTGATGGAACTACAGAAAAAGTTACCTATCCTGCACAGATCTGGAGAAAGAATGATAGTGAAGTAAGTAAAGCGATTGCCTCAGAGAAGGAGATTGTAAAAATCACTATTGATCCAGACCTTGAAACTGCAGATGTTAATCCAGATAATAACAGCTGGCCACAACCTAAGAAATTAGGGAAGTTTGACAAGTTTAAAGACAACATTAAAGGTTAAGAATAACTGTTGATCTCAAAGAAAATTTTAAAAAGCCCTGCAATTTGCAGGGCTTTTTTATGTTTTCAAACCCACAACTTATAAGTATCTTTGCGGTATGATAAGTCTACCACTTTTCATTAGCGGAACTGAAATAGCCTTCATTATTTTCATAGTGATTATGGTTTTTGGTGCAGATAAAGTACCTGAAATTGCAAGAGGTTTAGGCAAAGGGATGCGTACGCTCAAGGATGCCACAAATGATATCAAAACAGAAATAACTAAAACTGCCGAGAAGCAAGGGATAGATATGGATCTTACTAAGGATATCAAGGAACAGATTGACAAGGCAAAAAAGGATATAGACGACTTCACAGGCCCTATCAAAAGACAATTGTAATGGAGCAACTTGCTCAATGGGATACAGAACTATTCGTTTGGCTCAATGGATTAGGAGTTGAGGGATTAGATGGCTTTTGGTTAACGGTAACCCATATCACTAATTGGATTCCACTTTACGTTTTGTTTTTTATTTTGTTTTTAAAAGCGCTTTCGCAAAAACAGGCCCTTATCTCTATCCTTTTTACTATATTTTCCCTATTTATAGCTCTGGGGCTGACCGCTGTCGTAAAGAACACGGTGGAAAGGTTAAGACCTAATAACACTTCAGGACTTCAGGGGCTAATAAGAGTGTTGGATACGCCTCTTGACTATAGTTTCTGGTCTGGACATGCCGCAGTCTCATTTGCCATCACCATTTTTGTAGTTTTCGTCTTGCGCTCTTGGTCTAAATGGATATACCTTATTTTTATTTGGCCATTACTCTTTACCCTCAGTCGTGTTTTTGTAGGGGTACATTACCCAATAGATTTAATTGTAGGTGCTATAGTTGGTATAGGAATAGGGTTTGGTTTTTACAAACTTTATTCTAAATTTATCCAATAACTCTGCTTATCGTTAAGCCATCACGTATAGGAAATAATACGGTTTCCAGTCTAGAGTCTTGGTTTAATAACTGATTGTATTCTACAAGGACTTGGGTGTCGATATCCTTCTCTTGCAAGGGCTCTAAAACCTTACCACTCCATAATACATTATCAGAAATGATAATTCCGCCGGGATTCATCTTGCCGATAATCGCGTGAAAGTAATTAATATAGTTCCGCTTGTCTGCATCAATAAATACAAGGTCAAATTTCATATCTAAAGTAGGAATGATGTCTAGTGCTTGTCCCAAATGTTGATGTATTGCTTTCGCGAAAGCAGAAGCCTCAAAATGCTTTTTCTGAAAATCTACAAGTTCCTCCTTAATATCAATAGTATGCAAAACACCGTTTTTTTGCAGACCCTCTGCGAGACATAGGGCAGAGTAGCCCGTAAAAGTTCCAATTTCCAGAATATGCTTGGGGTTAACGAGTTTGGAAATCATACTAAGCACGCGGCCTTGATACGCTCCAGAAAGCATACGAGGTTGAATAATTTTTTGATAAGTTTCTCTCGTTAATGCCTTTAAATGTTCCGGCTCTTCTGCCGAATGCGCTACAACATAATCATCTATATTTTCTGGTAAAAAGTGCATATATTATATTTCCGCGAAAGCGGAAATCTCATTCCGCAATCACTAACTGTTATGTAAAAATATTTTTTGTAAAATTCTCTATTCCCCCAAAATCCTTTTCCTAAACGCTTCCTTCTTTTTGTCATCGTCGCCATATAACCAGCGCACCACATTGTCATCCCAGATGGCATCATACTCATCTCCAGTGACAATTTTTCGTTCTAAGGCGAGGTCTAATATTTTGCCTGGATAACTACTCTGGTCATCGCTTTCCATTTCACCCAGAGGATACGGGTCATCTAATCCCATAACTACTTGTTTAGAACCCTGATTTTCGATTACCATTTTTAGCGAATTTGTATCGTGTACCAGAGTATCAAAAAAGATGTTAGGGTGTCCTACAGATTTACGAGGATGTGTTTTCCCTTCAAAAAGGTCAGGCCTACCATCAAAACCTTGTATTCTTCGTCCCAAGTTAATCTGAGCTAATTGTCCGCCGTGAGCAAAACAAACGCGCATCCCAGGATATTTATCTGCATACCCATTAAGGGTTAAGAAGTGATAGGCATCTGCACACTGTGCAAGCATCCATATCAGATGAAAACGCCAACTGGTATTTTGCAGTTTGATAAATTTCTCTCCATCATAAGGATGAACTTCTATAGCTAGATTATACTTGCTTGCAAGTTCAAAAATGGGCTCGTTCTCTTCATCAAAAATGCATCTCCATGTCCCAATAGTATCCATATAATGTGTAGGCAGGCAGAGTAAATCCATTCCTAAGACCTCTACACAGCGTTCTATTTCCCACAAAGCACCTCGCACAAATCCTGGATGCACCACAAACCCTGTAGTAAATTTAGAAGGATGTTCTTTTTGAACACGAGCATTAAAATCATTTTGAAAACGCAAGGCTTGCTTCATTTCTTCCAGACGTAAACCATTACCATAGAGTTGAGACAGATTAAGCACCACTGCATGGTCTATTTTATTCTTCTCCATCCATTCTAGTTTTTCGTTCAAGAAAAAACTAGAATCCGTTACTGGGCGGCTCCAATCTTTTTGGAGCATATATTTTCGGTCTTTATCTACCCAAAAAATCCCTTTGTCTTTCATAAACTGAGGAATCTCCTCAGGATAAGGCAAGAGATGGGAGTGACCGTTAATTCTTATCTTTTTTTTCATTTCTGTGAAGGTGAAAATCTCATCCACCCTGATTAGTTAGTTTCTAAAAATACAAAATATAGTCGGCATTATTCCTGCTCAGAGGAATTGCTTAATCTGACAAAATAGAGGATAAAAATAAATATTAGCCCGATGCCTATAAAGGCCATCATATAAGTGGAGTTGTGATGTTTACCAGTTGCAATACCCATAATGCTATACACTCCAATGGCTAATAGCAGACTAACAAAAAGCATCATTTCTGCCATAAACCGTTTGCTTATTTCAAGTTGTAATGGCGTCTTAGCGCCATATTTGTTAGGGTTTATTTTGACAGCACGCTTGGCAAGAAATTTAAATAAAAACCACATCCCGAGGCCTAATGCGGGTAGAATAAACAGCTCACTTTTTGCACCCCATCTATCTGTTTCTCCAGAAAGATTAAAGTGCATAGGCACTTGTTCTGGTAAATCATTCCAATGGATACCTATCATCGCAAAAGAAATGGCAATAATAACTAAAGAAAGGGTCCAGATGAGTTTTGTGTTTTTCATAGTTTAATGCTGTTTAAATAATATTTCTAGTGAGAACCTGAAACAAGTTCAGGTTGACAGCATATCACAAACTTTTAGTTCTACCACCATCTACCGGTACATTAATGCCGTTTATAAAGGAAGCCGCTTCACTAGCCAAAAATACAATGGCGTTAGCCACTTCTTCTGGCTTTGCAAAACGTTTTGCAGGAGAAGCGTTTGCCATAGTCTGCGATACTTCTTCAACGGTTTTGCCTGTCTTCTTCGCTTTATTTTCTATAATTTCTTGAAGCCTTCCTGTGGCAGTGGCTCCCGGTAAAACATTATTTACAGTAATCCCAAAACCACCCAATTCATTGGCCATGGTTTTACTCCAATTTGCCACAGCACCCCGAATTGTATTACTTACGCCTAGGCCGTCTAAGGGCTGTTTTACTGATGTAGAAATCACATTGATAATACGGCCATACCCGTTTGTTTTCATTCCTGGGATTAACGTTTGTGTAAGTAGGTGATTGGTTTGAACGTGTTGAGTAAATGCTTTCGCGAAAGCATCAACCGCTGCATCTACGATAGGTCCTCCTGGAGGTCCTCCCGTATTATTAATCAAAATGTGATATACATTTCCGGTAGCTGCAACCGCCTCTGCCACCTGCTGCGGCTTAGTGAAATCTGCCACGATATAATTGTGTTTTTGATTCCCATTATTAGGTAATCCTGCTAAGGTGTTTTTTAGTTTTTCTTCTGTTCGAGCAGCAAGAGTGACATTTGCACCTTCTTGGGCAAGCCCTATAGCTGTTGCAAGTCCGATCCCTGCAGTAGAACCGCAAACTAAGGCGTTTTTATTGAGTAGGTTTAGTTTCATATCATTAAATTTCCGCGGAGGCGGAAATCTCATCCACCTATTGTGATTTTATCGTTAATTATACTTTATACAAACATTCTTAGGTTCGGTGAAAAAGCGCAAGGCTTCTAGACCACCTTCACGGCCTACGCCACTATTTTTCACACCACCAAAAGGCGTTCGTAAATCTCTATTTAAGAAGGTGTTTATCCATACAATACCAGCTTCTAGTTGTTTAGAAACGCGCATCGCTCTATTAATATCTGTAGTCCAAACGGTTGCCGAGAGGCCGTACTTTACATCATTAGCTAGGCTTAACGCTTCTTCTTCTGTATCAAAAGGCATAAGAGTTACCACAGGACCAAAAATTTCTTCTTGATTGAGTTTGCAACTATTATCTGTTACTTCAATAATTGTAGGCTCCATATAGTAGCCATTCTCAGAGCCAGCAACCGTCACTCGATTACCGCCATATAAAACAGTATAGCCCTCATTGTCTCTGGCGTGCTGCACATAACTAAGTACTTTTTTTAGATGACTTTCAGAAACCAGAGCTCCAAACTTTGTATCTGCATCCATAGGATTACCTACTTTGTTCTTGCTTACAATCTGCACAAAATGTTCTTTGAATTGCTCATAGATTGGACGTTCGATATAAATTCTGCTTCCACAAAGGCAAATCTGTCCTTGATTTGCAAAACTAGAACGTATACTTTCTTTGAGCATCGCACCATAATCGCAGTCTGCAAAGATGAGGTTAGGGTTTTTACCTCCCAATTCTAACGAAAGCTTTTTAAATATAGGTGCTGCTGTTCTCGCAATATGCGCTCCCGTAGTAGTTCCGCCAGTAAAAGAGATAGCTTTAATATCTGGATGTTCTACAATAGCTTGTCCTACAGATTGTCCCTGCCCGTGAAGAATATTTAATACTCCTGGAGGAAGTCCAGCTTCCGTTAGGATTTCACCTAGTAAATAAGCGGTCATTGGAGTGACTTCGCTAGGTTTTGCCACAATACAATTCCCTGCGGCTATGGCTGGGGCTACTTTCCAAGTGAATAGGTATAAGGGTAAATTCCAGGGGGATATACAACCCACTACGCCTATAGGTTGACGCAATGTAAAATTCATGGTGTTTGTGCCCACGGTCTCGTGGGCCTCACTAGAAAACTGAGTGATGGCTTGTGCAAAGAATCTAAAATTTGCAGATGCTCTGGGTATATCTACAGCTTTCGCAAGCCACAATGGTTTTCCGTTGTCGCGACTTTCGGCTTCAGCCAGTCGGTCAAGATTAGCTTCGATGAGGTCTGCTATCTTATTTAAGATTCTACTACGTTGATCTAAAGTCGTATTGGACCAAGAGGTAAAGGCTGCTTTTGCAAAAGCATAAGCTTCTTCTACATCTTCTTTATTACTATTAGGAATTTGCCCATAGATCGCCCCAATAGAAGGGTCGTAGTTGTCCATCCAATCTCCAGAATGATGGTTTTGGTAGGCGCCGTTTATGTAGTTTTGAATCTTCATAGTGTTATAAGTTTCGTTAGGCTGAATATGCTCTAGAATCTCGCATAACCGTGAGAGTCCGGAAAATCACTTTTTTTCTGCTACTTCTTTAAACTTCCGAAAAGCATTGTAGGTAGCCAAATGTAGTGCGTCACCGTGATTTGCGTCTTCTAGAAAATCATAATACGCATTGTCTTTATTAAGTGATAGCCACGTTTTATAATACAATTTGGTAGCACCAGTTTCCATCGTTGGGCCTTCTTTCCCAACAGCAACATACACTTTAGGGTAGGGTGCTGTAAAATCACCTTCAATATCTAGGAGGCTTTCATCATCCCACCATAGACTAGGGCTTACAATAATGTATTTATCAAAAAGGGATGTGTGCTTGTACAGAATTTCTGTTGCAAGTAATCCTCCTAGAGATTGGCCTATGAGTGTTCTATTGTTATTTATTTGGTACTCCTTCTCAATCATAGGAATCACTTCTGTTGTAAGAAACGATATGAACTGCTTGGAATGTCCAGCGGTTGGAAATTCTTCTTGATCCTGCTTATTGTTACTAGGGAAGGTGAAATCTTTCTTACGGTCTACGTTTGAGACCCCCACAACAATGGATTCTTCTATGGTATTAATCCAAGAAAATGAAGCAAACTGTGTCAATCCCACGATATGAATAAAATCTTCATCTAAAGAACCGTCCAAAACGTAAATAACGGGAAACTTTTTATCCGTTTTTCCATAAGAAGGAGGTGTGTAGATATTGAGCTGTCGCGATTCATTTAACACCCGTGATTGAAAACTTAAGGTCTCACCTAATTTAATATCAGATTTTTTTAACTCTTGCGAGAAACCGTTTGCAGAAACGAAAACTAACAGTAATAAAAGTGCAGGGAAGATTCTTAGTGTCATTTTTTAATTGCTCTTTACGTTGTTATTTAATAGGCTTATACGCCATTACTTTAATCTCTACGACCAGATGTGGGTGTGGCAATTGATGCACAGCAACTGTGGTGCGTGCCGGCCCCGTGGCTGCATTAAAGAACTCACCGTAAACCTTATTATAAGCTGCAAAATCATTCATATTCACTAAAAACGAAGTCACATCTACCACGTCTGCCATAGTCGCATTTGCAGTGGTCAGGGTTTTTTCAATATTTTGTAATACAGCTCTCGTTTGTTCCTCTATGTTGAGGTGCATCGTGCCCATCTCATCAATCACATTTACGCCAGCAAAACTATTATCTGCTTTACGGCTACTCGTTCCTGATACAAACAGGAAATCTCCTGCTCTTTTAATATGGGGATATGCTCCTCTGGGTGTTACTTTTTTATCGCTCATCTTCTTTTTCGCGAAGGCGGGAATCTCACCTCACATTCGGCTTTATTGGTTAGTGTTTATAATCGTCCTACTTCATCATCGTTTATTATGGCGGCTGTAGCTTCTTGTACTATTTTTAATTTCGCTTTAAGCGAAAGAGAATCTGGCAGCATCCCATCATCCATTAAATTTAATATTGCTTTGTTCTGTGCTCTCCCCCGTATCATCGCTTCTCTATATCCTATATGCTCATTAAAGGTAACGAGACTGTATTTAGAATAATACTCCTTGGGAAATTCTTTCTCAAAAGCAGTTTCTAGCTTGCGTTTTTCTTGAAACATGGGATGTGCTGTATGCTCTTTCATCTCGTGAAAGTTATCTACGGCGAGGTCTGCAATGGCGTCTGTATCTGGTTTTCTTTTCTTTTCAAACTCTTTAAAAACAGTCTCCCATCCTTGTGACTCATAGATGTGTAGTATTTCATCAAAAACCACTACATCTTCAAAACTGGCATTCATCCCTTGTCCATAAAACGGGACTATTGCGTGACAGGCATCACCCATCAAGCAGACTTTTCCGAAGGCATTCCAAGGATGGCATTTTATAGTGCCTAGCGGACCAACAGGATTGTCTTCATAGTCTTTCACTAGTTCTGGCATCATAGGGACAGCATCTGGATATTGTCGTTTAAAATATTCTGTAATTGCTTCTGGTGAATTAAGGGATGCAAAGCTATCTGGGGCGTCTTCATAATCTATAAATAATGTGACTGTAAAACTACCATCTAGATTAGGGAGCGCAATAATCATATCACGACCACGTGGCCAGATATGAAGTGCATTTTTATCTGTGCGATAACCACCTCCTTCTGCTGGTGGAAAAGTTAATTCTTTATAACCGTGTCCTAGATAGTCTTGAGAAAAACTAAATAAGAAATCACGACTCATATACATACTCTTACGTACTGCTGATCCTGCTCCGTCTGTGCCTAGAATAATATCTGCAATAATGGTTTGCTCTTTTTTAGTCTTATAATCTTGAAAAGTTGCTGTTGCATTTTTTAGGTCTACTTGGGT
>JALZVV010000196.1 GCA_023299935.1 Dokdonia sp. | reverse complement strand
AGGTAAATGTATATACTCATGAATAACACATTTTTCATACCGTAAGTATAAAATGATCGAGATTCTATACGAATTTAGGAAGAATGCTTACGCTTTCGCGAAAGCGTAACAAAATCTTATTAACGTTCTTTTTAACCGAAATAACGTTAATTATTTTCTCAAGAAACGGCTATGCCAACTGTCTTTTGCTGGCACTTCCCAATGCTCGCGATATTCTCCAAGGTTGGTCACGAGATTGTTAAAAACTACGGTATTTTTACCTACAGCACCGGCTTTTACCATTTTCTTAAAATCCATTAATGGTTTGTAATGTATTCTATCATTCTGATAATAGGTTACATTCATTTTATCGAGCAAATCTACTTCTAACTCAGCTTGAAGCGACTGGATAAATCGCACTTGACTATCAATAGAACAGCCACTTGCAGCGGCTTGAGATTGATCTAAAGCGATGGTAATAAAACGATTGTATTTTACTTCAAAACCCGCTTTAAGTGTAGTGCCGTGAGCTGTCCAAGCTTCCAGAAAAGACCTTAGGTCTTTGGTAGCTTTTGCTACTTGCTCATCTGACAATTTGGTATCACTCTGGTATATCCAAACCCGGGCATTATCGGGTAAGCTTTCAATATTTTCTAACATATTATAATTCTTGTGCACTAGCAATCATTTCGGCGATGTCCATCACTTCGATGCTGTCTTCTTTTTCTTTGTTCTTAACTCCGTCTGTCATCATAGTATTACAAAAAGGACAACCTGCAGCGATTATTTCTGGTTTGGTCTCTAATGCCTGCTCTGTGCGCTCAACATTTACATCTTTATTACCCGGTTCTGGTTCCTTGAACATTTGCGCTCCTCCTGCCCCACAGCAAAGCCCTTTTGATTTGCATTTACGCATTTCTACCAGCTCTACTTCTAACTTGCGTAATAGGTCTCTGGGGGCTTCGTATACATTGTTTGCACGACCTAGATAACAGGGATCGTGAAAAGTGATACGCTTGCCTTTAAACTTACCTCCTTCTACGGTTAGTCTCCCGTCTTCTAACAGTGATTTTAGAAAGGTTGTATGGTGCACAACTTCATAGTTACCACCTAAAGCAGGATATTCATTTTTTAAAGTATTAAAACAATGTGGACAGGCAGTTACTACTTTTTTAATTTCATAAGCATTGAGCACCTCTATATTCGTAACGGCTTGCATCTGAAACAAGAATTCGTTTCCAGCTCTTTTGGCAGGATCTCCTGTGCAGCTTTCTTCTGCTCCTAAAACAGCAAAATCAACATTGGCTTTATTTAATATTCTAGCAAAGGCCTTGGTTATTTTTTTTGCGCGGTCATCAAAACTTCCTGCACATCCCACCCAAAAAAGAACTTCTGGCTTCTTGCCTTGGGCCATATATTCTGCCATTGTAGGCACTCTTAATGCTTCACTCATAGTGTTTATTTTGCTTTCGCGAAAGCGAACTTAATCTTTAAAAACTTGTATTGTCACCTCTTTATCTACCAAATCTGTAAACTTACCATTATAGCGCGTGGCTTTGACCAAATGATTGTCTACCCAATGATAATTCCCGCCTCTAGGTTTACCCATTAAAAGGCTGTGAAACTTAAAACCGTGACGGTTTAACCAAACTGTAGTTACCTCACGATGTTCCTCTGTTCTAGAGGTGAAAAAACAAATAACATGACCTTCATCATACCATTTGTTTAAGGTTTTCAAGGCATCAGGAAATGGTTTGCAAGTAGCCATGCGTTCTGGCTCCTCATTAGGTATATCGTCTGTAATCGTTCCATCTATATCAATAAGATAGTTCTTTAAACCATTAGGCAATACAGGACTAACGAGTTCTCCTGCTTCCATTTTTTGATTCAATTTATGATCAAGGTTCCCTATGTTCATTACTGTCATTTAATTTTCTAAAATCTTCTTTACTGAACCGAATTATTAATGCCAATCTATGCTCTCCTGCTTTTCTATACTTAGGATTATATTGTTCTATTTTTGATTGCCGTATGGCTTCATTAGTAAGCACTTCTGTTTGAATATCTGAACAATAGTCACAAAATATTTTTTTGACAGCAATAGAATCTACAGTCAATTGTTCATTTATATACAATCGCGTGTACATTTTAAATTGCAATGAATCATCTCTAAAATTCTTGTTTTGTCCAAACGCATAGGCTTGAAACATCAAGAATAGACTTAAAAATACTATTACGTTATTAGCTTTCATTAATCCAATTGGCTCTATCCATTTGATTAAATGGCCAGGGTGCTCCGTTATTTTCTATATTAGTCATTGCATTATTCAGGTCTGTAGGTGCACTACTCTCTTCCATTACCATATACCTTCTCATTTCCATAATAATACTTAGTGGGTCGATACTTATTGGACAAGCCTCTGTACAAGCATTACAGGTTGTACACGCCCAAAGCTCTTCTTTAGTAATATAATCATCCAAAAGTTGCTTCCCATCTTCTTTAAACGAACCATTGGCCTCAATATTTTTTCCAACCTCTTCTAATCTATCTCTGGTATCCATCATCACTTTACGTGGTGATAACTTTTTGCCGGTTTGATTTGCAGGACATTCACTGGTACAACGCCCACATTCTGTACAGCTATAGGCATTCATTAGTTGTACCCAATTTAAATCTGTCACATCACTTGCTCCAAATTTTTCAGGATCTCCAGTTTCTTCTGCACCGTCTGCAGGGGCAGCAAATGGATCTGCATTAGGATCCATCATAAGCATTACCTCATCAGTCACAGATTGCAGGTTATCCAACTCACCTTTAGGTTTAAGCTTTGCATACCAGGTATTAGGAAATGCTAATAATATGTGTAAATGCTTAGAATAATAGAGATAATTTAGAAATACGAAAATTCCAATAATATGAACCCACCACGCGCTTCTTTCGATAAGGATAAGTGCGCTATCCGACAACCCATTAAAAAGAGGTAATAGATATTGACTCACAGGAAATGCTCCTACAATACCATCTCCTGATGCATAATGCGCCGCTCCATTTAATTGAAGTTGGTAATCTGTTGCGTTCATTACTAAGAATAGCGTCATCAAGACCATCTCAAAATAAAGAATGAGATTGCCATCCATCTTGGGCCAGCCTTTCATCTCTGGACTCAAAAATCTTTTGATGCGAATCACATTACGACGTAACCAAAAAACTACTACAGCAACAAATACAAGAAACGCAAGAATTTCAAAACTTCCAATTAAAAAATTATATAAGCCTCCTAAAAAACCAAAGATTCTGTGGGTGCCAAAAAGTCCATCCATAATAATTTCTAAGACCTCAATATTGATGATAATAAAGCCAATGTATACAACTACGTGAAGTATCCCTGAAACTGGCCTTGTGACCATTTTATATTGTCCCAAGGCTATTTTAGCCATATTGCGCCATCTTACAGGCCTATTATCAGACCTATCAATATCTTTACCTAGACGTATATTCCTAAGAAGCTTTTTTATGTTTTTGATAAAAAAACCTACTCCCAATACGAGGATGATAAGAAAAATAAGATTGGGTATATATTGCATAGTTCATATTGTTAGATGGCCACCTAACGCAATGAATCTGCAGGTGGTGTGTACTCTTTTGCTTTTTTACCAAAAAGAGAGAAATGTACATATCGCTTAGGATTTAGCCTCATATCTTCAAGTAGCATCTCCATTTGCTTGCTGGTACGTTCCAAATTTACATAAACTTGCTCATCCTGCAAAAGCTTTCCTGCCGTTCCTTTGCCTGTTTTGAGATTATTAGCAATTCCTTCAAAATCGTTTAATAATTTTTCCATATTCGCTACCAAAGCCTCAATTTCTATTTTAGAAAGCTTATTTGATAAGGTTGAAAAATCTTTGGATACAACATCTAAGTTAGATAAGGTGCTCTCTAGTTTATCTTGATTATTTGCAAGAAGATTATTTGCAGAGCGGGTGGTTGTTTTAAGCTCATTGGCTATTATACTAAAATCTGCTATTGCGTGCTGTAAATTTCTTTGAGTTTCTACATTCAATATAGAATTTACAGACATTACTAGAGAGTCTGTATTGTGAATTGCAGATTCTATAGTGTTTTGTAATGGAACTAAGCGTTCATTAACTACATCCATAATCCCGCTTTCTACTGCAGAGAGCAAGGTGTCGCCGCTTTTTGCTGATCTTCCTTCTCCAAAAGCAGGTATAATAGAGAGATTCTTCCCACTTATAAAGCCATTACCATAAATTTGTGCTGTACTTTTATTTGTAAAATTAAAATCTGTCTTGACACTAAAATGAACCACAAGCTTACCTTGAGTATCTGCAAACTCAATCCCAAGTACTTTACCTACTGCTAATCCATTAATGGTCACGGCTGCTCCAGGTGCTAGCCCCTCTACATTATCATAAAGCGCATAGAAATTACGATCCTTATCCAGCAAATTATTGCCCTTGAGGTAATTATATCCAAATATTAAAATGGCAAGCGCACTTAATACCAGTATTGCAGTACGTACTTCTTTAGAAATTTTCAAGAGACTTTGGGTTAAGTTTAAGTTACAAATGTAGGAATAATATAGTAAGCTCTATTTACGTTTTATTAATTTAAAACCTCATTAAGAGGTACTTTAATATTGTTTTTATTGAAAGAAACAATATAAGCAGAATCATAGCCTTTATCCTTTGCTTCTTCCAATAGGCGTTGTACAACAGCATAATTAGACGTAGCTCCATAGAAATACTTAAATAACCCGTCTTCCTTTACTCGAGATATATCCTTTAGGCCTTTAAAGTTGTAGGACTTTGTCCCTAATTTGCGTTTACTGGCTGCGATTTGCACTTTAAAGGTGACATTGTCATAGATTACATCTTTTTCTGGTTTAGGATTAGAAATCACTTCTACTTCGCCATCCTCATTCCCTCCAGTCGCATAAACCGCTTCATTAGATTGTATACTTTTCTTGTATTCTTGAACTGCTTTAGCAATTGCCTGAGCCATTTTTTCTTGTCCTGTTTTAGAGTTTAAAAATTCACCTTCACTAGTATTGGTTAAAAACCCTGTCTCTACAAGTACACTAGGCATTACAGAACGATGTAAGACCCAAAAAATTTGTTGCTTAACTCCTCTACTCTTTCGCTTCACCTTTCCTGTAAATGCATTTTCAATAAGACCAGCAAGATTAATACTTTGATCTAAATACTCTTCCTGCATTAATTCCAAACCTATACTTGATTCAGGGGAGTTAGGATCAAAACCTTCATATTTCTCTTCATAATTCTCTTCCAGAAAGATTACAGAATTTTCTTTCTTTGCAATAGCCATATTCTTTGCATTTCCATCCAGGCCTAATACAAATGTCTCTGTTCCTATTGCCTGAGAAGAATGGGCATTACAATGAACACTTATAAATAAATCTGCATTTGCATTGTTTGCTATATCTGCCCTTTCCCAAAGTTCTAAAAACACATCATTCTTTCGGGTATAAATAACTTCTACGTCAGGAATTTTTTCCAACTCTTTGCCTATGGCCAGAACGATACTCAATGCAATGTTTTTTTCAAAATATCCATTTCCGCGATTTCCACTATCGTGTCCTCCATGACCAGCATCTAAAACAACTTTAAACTTTTTATTAGGAGGATATTTTGTTAAAGTAGCGCAGGTATCATTAACAGTAAACGCCACTAGCGTTAAATAAATACTAAATACAAGAAGAATACGCATCCCTTTTATCAAAATCTAATCTTTTAAGCGTTAGTTAGCTTTATGAAATGTAATTTACCTAAATACAACGATAAAATCGTTGCCATATTTTCAAATTTATAAGAATTGGATTTCAACCCAAAAAATATATGTAATTTTGGCACTTTAAATAAGGCTAATAGTACAAAAATAGGACTAATCCCATTGCAAACAAAAACCCTATCATCATATCTCTCTATAGGATTATGCCTTTTCTATGCCATTGCTGGCCTTTCTCAAGAGCTACCTTCCAACAATAATGCCACAATCCCTGCAAAAGATACGACAACTGT
>JALZVV010000195.1 GCA_023299935.1 Dokdonia sp. | reverse complement strand
AGCAGAGTAGCTTTAACATATAAACGCTAAAGTCTGTTAATACAGCACTTTTTTGATAAAGGCTAGATTATTTTTGGGGCAATGAAATTACTAGGATTTGTTTTTCTCTTCATTTTATGCGGTTGCGGTAATGAGCAGCTTAAAGAAACAGCGATTGTTGTAGAAGAACGAGTAGCTGAAGTACATTCATTTAAAACCTTAGATTATCGAGGTCTTGAAGAACATTTAGAGCAATCTAAGGCAGCCATAACGGTAGTTAATTTCTGGGCAACGTGGTGCAAACCTTGTATCAAAGAGTTGCCTTATTTTGAAGAATTGCGAGAAAAATATAAAGGACAAAATTTAGAAGTAATTTTGGTAAGTTTAGATTTTGCAGATCAGAAGGAACGATTGACTACGTTTATTGCAGACCGTAACTTGCAATCTGAAGTTATCCTATTAGATGATCCAGATGCTAACAGTTGGATAAATAAAGTAGATGAGAGTTGGTCTGGAGCTATACCGGCAACTATAGTTTATAATGATACAAAAAAAAGTTTTTATGAAAGGTCATTTACCTTTCAAGAATTAGACAAAGAAATAGAAAAATTTAAGTAATGAAGACATTCAAGGTTTTAACCCTTTTGGCTGTTTTAGTAGTACTATCTGCTTTTGCCGTAAACAAGATTGGTAATAAAGGAGGCTCTCAGGGGTATGTAATAGGTGATATCGCAACAGATTTTAGTTTAAAAAATGTAGATGGTACGCCAGTATCGCTTAGTGATTATGATGATGCAAAAGGCTTTATAGTGGTATTTACCTGTAATACCTGTCCATTTTCTGTGGCTAATGAAGATAGAATTAATGCGCTAGATGCAAAGTATAAAAATGCGGGATATCCAGTAATTGCCATTAATCCTAATAATCCGGAGGCAAAGCCAGGAGACAGTTATGAAGAGATGATCGTAAGAGCAAAAGAAAAACAATTTACCTTTCCTTATCTTTTAGATGAAGGCCAGAAGGTATATCCGTCGTATGGAGCCACAAAAACGCCACACGTATATCTACTTCAAAAAACAGCTAAAGGAAATGAAGTGAAATACATAGGCGCAATAGATGATAATTCTAGAAATGCCAGCGCTGTAAAGGAGCGCTTTCTAGAAAATGCAGTAAATGCTTTACTAGAAGGTAAAGAAATTGCCGTTAAGGAGACTAAAGCAATTGGCTGTTCCATAAAAGTGTAATAATATACTAATGCATTGATATTAATACCGTGGCTTATGCTGCGGTTTTTTGTTTTGGGCTAGCCAAGATTATTGTATTTTAGTGTTTTAAAAAAAATTGATGATAGTAGAGCAATTATATACCAAATGTCTCGCTCAAGGGGCTTATTTTATAGCCAGTAATGGAGAATCTGCCATTATTGATCCTTTACGAGAAATGCAACCCTATTTAGATTTAGCTAAGGAGAATAATGCTCCTATAAAATATATTTTCCTCACCCATTTTCATGCAGATTTTGTGAGTGGCCAGGTAGATTTAGCTAAAGCAACTGGTGCGACTGTGGTCTTTGGACCTAATGCACATCCTGCCTATGAGTATCACAGTGCAAAAGATGGAGAGCTTTTCTCTATAGGTGATTTGACTTTAAAAACGATACATACTCCGGGGCATACAATGGAATCCACTTGTTATTTGTTGCATACACCAGAAGGGAAGCAAGAAGCCCTGTTTACAGGCGATACCTTGTTTATAGGAGATGTGGGGCGACCAGATCTTGCGGCCAAATCAGAACTCACGACCCACGATCTAGCGGGCTACCTCTATGATAGTTTACATACTAAAATTGCACCTTTAGATAATGATGTGATTGTGTATCCTGCTCACGGCGCAGGTTCTGCTTGCGGTAAGAATATGAGTAGTGAGACCAGCGATTCCCTAGGGAATCAAAAAGAAACTAATTATGCGTTTAAACTTAAGCGCGATGATTTTATCAAAGAATTGATAACAGGTCTGGCTATGCCACCGGCATATTTTCCGAAAAATGTTGCCATGAATAAGCGCGAAAATGAAGATTATAATGCCATTATTCAGCGTGGGACTAATGGCCTGTCTGTACAGGAATTTGAAAGCTTGGCTAATCAAGAGGATGTATTGATTTTAGATACTAGGAGTATTAACGCTTTCGCGAAAGCGAGCCTTCCACAAGCACTTTTTGTAGGTTTGAATGGGCAGTTTGCTCCCTGGGTAGGGGCTTTATTACCTAATATTGATCAAAAAATCATCTTCCTAGCAGATGCAGGAAAAGAAGAAGAGGTGGTGATGCGATTATCCAGAGTAGGCTATGACCAGAGCATTGGGTATTTAAAAGGAGGTATAGAAGCTTGGACCGCTGCCGATAAGGAAACCGTGAGCACACAAGAAGTAACTGCTCAGGAGTTTGTAGATGGTCTTGGTAATGGTAGTATTAGTAATCCAATAGATGTGCGCAAGCCAGGAGAATTTGCAACGAGTCATATAGAAGGGATTACGCATCTTGCATTAGATACCGCAAATACGAATACAACAACTTTAGATTCTTCTAAAACCTACCACGTGCATTGCGCAGGAGGGTATCGTTCCCTTATTTATGCTTCTATCGCTCGCAGGAACGGCATAGCAAATGTGGTGAATGTTTTAGGAGGTTATGGTGCGATTAAAGAAACAGAATTAGGACAATTAAAGCTTACATAATGAAAGATATTACTGTAGAACAATGGAAAACACAAATAGCAGATGATGCAAACGCTGTTATTTTAGACGTAAGAACTCAAGATGAGGTAGATGAAGGGATGATTGAAAATGCAAAGCATATTGATATCTACCTTGGACAAGGATTTGTAGATGAGATAGAGAAACTTGATAAATCAAAAAATTACTATATTTATTGTAGATCAGGTAACCGCAGTGGACAAGCCTGTCAGGTGATGCAACAACTTGGTTTTGAAACAACCTATAATCTATTAGGTGGGTATACGGATTGGGACGCTGCAAAATAAATTAGATATGAAAACAAAACTCTTGATATTAGTGTTGCTTAGTTGCCTAACACTTTCTTTTACAAGCTGTAATGAAAGTAAAGCACAGCAGGTACAGACTGTAGAGATTATTACTGTTGCTGATATGGAAGAGGCCTTAAAAGCAGATGATGTACAAGTAATAGACGTACGTACAAAAAGAGAATTTGCATCAGGTCATATAGCTGCAGCAAAGAATATAGTCTATCAAGGGGATAATTGGGATTCTCAAGTAGCTTCTTTAGATAAAGATAAACCGGTTTATGTGTATTGTGCAAAAGGAGGCCGCAGCGCAAAATGTGCTATGATACTGCAAGAAGCAGGTTTTACCAAGATTTTTGATCTAGATGGAGGGGTTACTAAATGGGTAAATGAAGGAAAACCGGTAGAGTAAAAGCTGGTGTTTTAATAGATTACAACCTGATCATCTTAATGGGTCAGGTTTTTTTATGATATATGGTAGAAGTTTTGAGGAAGATGGGTGTGAAGGCTACTTTATTTTAGTTGCCTATAAGGGGTTAAGCAATCTTGTGTAATGAGGAAATCATCTGAAATACATAAAACTAGGTAGTAAAAATAATATCTTCCTGTATCATTTGCTTTACATCTATTGTGGGAAGCATATATTGATTGTATATCGTCCCATCTGTTTTAGCGTGTAAAATTCCTCTGGCTGAGCCCACAGTAAGCACAGCAAAGTGCGTAGCTAAGTCCTTTATAATTAAATAAGATTCGTCTTCTTGTTTTATCTTGTTGAGAAAAGCTTCTTTATCTATTTGAAATTGCCCCTGAACTTTTAGAAGTAGAAAGGGCTGATCTTCTTTTTTTTCAAATGCGAATTGCACGGTACAACTAACAGCGTGATCGTCAATATCAATCCCAAAGTTTAGTCCTGAGACTAATTGAATAGTGGCATTCTTGTTTTTATTATAGGCTGTTTCTATGGAGGCAAACTCAATAGTTTTTAAACCAGAAAAAGCAAAGCCAAGTTGATTATAGGTCATTATTGTTAGATTTGAGCGGCGGTGTATCCGTAAGATTCCATTGTTTCTATAGTTGTTTCTAGTTCTGCATCCTTAGATACTGTCATAAGACTAACCATATCTTCTTGAATGTCCTTCCCTTTAATATGAACTACTTTCATTCTGTTTATTATCACTGGAGAATCTTCAATTGGTTTTGCTTTAATTTGTGGACTTGTTATCTCAACTTTTAAGGCTTCTTCAATTTTATCTAAGGTGTCAAACGTAAGATTTGCTTTTGCCCGTAGTATTTTATTGACTTGTTGTGGGCTTACATCCATTAGCACGGCTAATTCTTTTTGTTTGATACCTTGCTCGTCCATATAGCCCATAAGCTCAATAGCAAACTTTTGAGCGCGTCGTATTTGTTTTCTGTTTTTTTTGTAATTGCGAGCTTGTTCTTTCCATTGCTGGGCAGTGCCAGACACATGTTTATTTAAGCTATTCCCGTTTTCTTTTGTTGTCATTCTTCTATAAGTTGATCACAGTTTGTAATGTTGTTGTCTAGTAACCAAGAACGGAGGTAATCCATCTTGTTCAGTTCTATTTGTGTGAGTTTACCATCTTGCATATAACGTGCCATTTTTATTGAGATTCCCGTTATGATCACACAATCTAATCCTACTTGTACTCCATATAATCTGAGAAGAGAGCCATAAGGATACGTGTACATTTTAATTCTTTCTGGTTTATGAAGTACATCTGCATCTGAAAGTGGTTTAAAATTATCTAATAACCAGTCTAGGGATTCTTCTTGTGACCGCTCAAGTATATGATTTATATCTTCTAAAAGATCATCTAACTCTTCTAGCACAAGGGAGGTAAGCTTGTCTAATGATTTTTCTTTATGCTTTCCCTTTTTCCAGCCAGAGCCAGAGGCATTTATTGATTTTCTAACAAAGAAAGGGTCTTGTAGTATGTCCAGGGATTTGGATTATTCATCTTCATAAGAACTGGGTGTTTTATATGTGGTACAATTAACAAATTGAGCGAGATAAACGCCTTTTGTTTGTTTGTCAAATGTACGATATATTTTCATAAAATCAACCTGTAGGTTTATTTTTAGCTAAAATTAAC
>JALZVV010000194.1 GCA_023299935.1 Dokdonia sp. | reverse complement strand
CAGATCTTTTATGGTTTGATCAATAGTCTCAATCCCTATTTCATTAATCAAGTCTATAGCGGCACCAAGACTCCCAAAATTTAAAGTATCCTGATGTCCAGGTTCAAAATACCCCATAAAACTACCCTCATGGGTTTTATACTCTCCCTGCAAAGAAATAAAACCAGAAGTATCTGGAGCAAGATAGGACGCAACGCTTTCTTTAAATAAAAAAACAGCATTACCATAACCGGCATTCATCCATTTATAGGTACTTCCTCCTACTACATCTAAAGCAGAATTTTCAAAATCAAATACTTCTGTTCCTAAATACTGTGTGCCATCTGCAAAGAAGAAGGTTTCTGGATATTTTGCTTTGAGCTGTTTTAAAAACTCTTGATCTATTTTTATCCCGTTAATCCATTGCACCAATGAAAATGCAAATATTTTTGGTTGTTCTTTCGCGAAAGCGGCCTCAATCTCATCCTCAAGATATGCACTCGCTTTTACATAGGTCACCTCAAAATCTCGAGACTCAAAAGGCCAATTGACAGCAGGGTAATCTTCTTCAATAATAAGTACTTTTTCTGTAGTAGGAAGACGTGACAAAAGGGTATTAAAACCATAAGAAAAATTAGGAGTAAGTCCTACTTTATGAGGAGCACAATTGAACAATTTGCCAACTTTTTGTCGCACCTCTTGTAACAATTCGCCTTCATTAATCTTAAGTAAACTGCCTTGTATAAAAAAATCCAAATCGTGATTTTGACGCCATTCTAAAATAGGCTCAGAAAGCAAGCCACTAGCAGGTCCATTAAGATAGGTATACTGCTTTGTGATAGGAAAGTACTTTTTATAGATGCTCATGCTTTTTTGTACAATTTAAAAGTGGTAATTTTATGTCATAAAGGTCGTATAAAATGGGCATATTCTCAAAGAAAGAAACAGTACAAATTGATCCAGAACAAAAGGAGTTAATTGAGAACGCACAGACACGCTTGCGCCAGAAAAAAAGACTCTATTATCATTTTGTGCTATTTCTAGCTGGAGCCATTGTTATCATACTGATTAATCTAGCTCTGGGGATAGGCAAAGATTTCACTCCTCTAGGCAGACCTTGGTTTGTATGGGCGATTCTGCTTTGGAGTTTTTTCTTTTTAGTTCATCTCATTAATGTGTTTGTTTTAGGTTCCTTTATGAATAAAAAGTGGGAAGATGCTCAAGTCGAAAAACTCATACAAAAGCAGCAAGATAAAATTGCTAAGCTACAGGAACAAATAGATGCAAACATGCCATTGCCTGAAAAAAAAAGCCCACTTCCCAAATCGCAAACAGCAGGAACTATAGATCCCAATACTCCCATATGATTACAATGATTGCCGCGGCAGCTGAGAATAATGCCCTAGGAAAAGACAATGATCTCTTATGGCATTTACCAGACGACTTTAAACGTTTTAAAAAACTAACGACTGGACATCATATTATTATGGGGCGCAAGACTTGGGAATCTTTTCCTAAACCACTGCCTAATCGAACCCATATTATTATCACTCGAAATACCAATTTCCAGGCCGAAGGAGCGATTGTAGTGCACCATATGAAAGATGCTCTGGCCTATGCAAAAGATGACCCACATCCCTTCATTATAGGTGGAGGAGAAATTTATAAAATAGGACTAGATTATGCCACACATATAGAGCTCACAAGAGTTCACGGGAAATTTGAGGCAGATGCTTTTTTTCCAGAAATAGATAGTGAGACATGGGAATTAATAGGAAGCGAGACTCACGATATAAATGAAAGGCATAAATATGCTTTCAGCTTTGAAACCTATAAGAGAAAGGAATAAGCTCATTCCCTTTCCGTATTTTTGCACTAATAAACCAACGATAAACAAACTACTATGAATGCATATATTTTTCCTGGTCAAGGAGCACAATTCACTGGAATGGGTTTAGATCTTTTTGAAGGATCGCATCAAGCTCAGGATTTGTTTCTAAAGGCCAACGATATTCTTGACTTTACAATTACGGATGTTATGTTTGAAGGAGATGCAGAAGCGCTCAAACAAACTAAAGTAACCCAACCAGCTATCTTTTTACATTCTGTAATTCTAAGTAAGGTCCTAGGAGAAAGTTTCAAACCAGATATGGTTGCTGGTCATTCTCTAGGAGAATTAAGCGCATTGGTCGCTAATGGCACCTTAACTTTTGAAGACGGCTTACGCCTTGTTTCTAAACGAGCGATGGCTATGCAAAAAGCCTGTGAAATACAACCATCTACTATGGCTGCTGTCTTAGGACTGGAAGATAATATTGTGCAAGAGGTCTGTGAATCAACACCAGGTATTGTGGTTGCGGCAAACTATAACTGCCCAGGTCAATTAGTAATCTCTGGCGAGGTGAATGCTATAGAAGCGGCTTGCGAAACAATGAAAGAAAAAGGCGCGCGTAGGGCACTAGTTTTACCAGTAGGAGGTGCATTCCATAGTCCACTTATGGAACCTGCAAGAGAAGAACTCGCAGCAGCAATAGAGAATACTTTATTTGAAAAGCCTAACTGTCCCATCTATCAAAATGTCTCAACAACGGCAGTAACAGATCCTACAGAAATTAAAAAGAATTTAATGGCACAACTTACCGCTCCCGTAAAATGGACTCAGAGTGTGCAACAAATGATTGTAGACGGCGCTACTCATTTTACCGAAGTTGGACCAGGAAAAGTGCTTCAAGGCTTGATGCGCAAAATAAATAGAGAAGTTACCGCCTCTGGAGCGACTCTACCGGAAAAAGAAAATAAATAGTATAAGAAAAGGGCTGCCCTCATAGAGAACAGCCCTTCAAAAAACTAAATGTAAGTGTATTTAGTGATCTACAGCTTTCTTAAGCTTATCTGATCCTTTTTCGATAACCTGACCCGCTTTGTCTTTAGCACCTTCCATGGCATCTTTTGCCATATTTCCTGCTTTATCTACTGCATTTCCAGCAGCATCCGCAGCATTACCTACCGCTTCTCCAGCAGCATTGACAGCATCTCCAGCAGCATTGACAGCATTTCCAGCAGCATCCGCAGCATTACCTACCGCTTCTCCTGCAGCGTTTACAGCATCTCCAGCAGCATTGACAGCATTTCCAGCAGCATCAACAGCGTTGCCCGCTGCATCTACTGCGTCTCCAGCAGCATTTCCTACAGCCTCTCCAGCTGCATTCACTGCCTCTCCAGCAGCATTGACAGCATTTCCTGCAGCATCAGCGGCACTATTTGCCGCACTTTCTACAGCATTTCCAGCTTGTGCAGCCTTCTCTTGAACTTCTCTACAAGAAGTAATACTTCCAATCATAGCTAAAGCAGCTATTCCTAACATTAATTTTTTCATAATTGATTATTTGTTTTGATAGTTAAAATTTTAACACTACAAAATTATCACTTTAATTATATCTTAAGGCTTTTCTGGCTCTATAATTCAATAAAGTAGATGAAATACACGTTTTTCGCTTTCGCGAAAGCAGTATCCTAATAATTTTAACTAATAGTTACTTTATTAATACGTTCGCATAAAGAACCTAGACGTTTCCTGCTTTAATAATTAACATTAAAAACGCTAGGAAATATTCCTAATTTTCATATTTTTACCGAATGGCAATAAATGATTTAGCTTCAGAGATAAGACGTTTTAAAGAAATTCGTGAAGATCACGATTTTACACAAGCAGAATTTGCCGAACAACTTGGAATCAAACACAGCACTGCAGATATAGAACGTGGGCGCACCAAATTATCGGGCCGCATAGTTACCGAACTACTTAGATTATTTCATGTCAATCCATTATGGATTTATGGATATAGCAACCAGAAGCATCTTAATACAGATCACGGTGATGTAAGTCCTAAGGTGGTCGTTGTAGATCAAGAAGATCAGGAAAATATGGTATTGATCAATCAAAAAGCAGCCGCTGGATATCCCAACAATATTGCAGATGTAGAATGGTATCAGAAACTCCCTGCTTTTGACCTTCCGCTACCCCAATATCGCAATGCCTCCTATAGAGGCTTTCAAGTTGAAGGAAATAGTATGCTCCCTAACTTTAGACCAGACGATTGGGTATTAGCCAAAGGCGTGGATAGTCTACACGACGCTAGCGACAACAAAATTTTTGTAATTGTTATGCAGGATGCAGTGGTCGTAAAAAAACTGCAAAAACTACCCGACTCTTCCAGAGTTTTATTAGTCTCTCTTAATGAAGAATATGTTCCTTATGAAGTTTCTGTGAGTGATATTCAAGAAATCTGGCAAGTAAATAGCAAGCTTACTTTTAATATTGACACCTATGGGGAGAGTTCACTACTTCGTGAATTACAGGCCTCTATGCAGGAACTTAAAAGCCAATTAAAAACTTTTAAGGCCTAATGGGATTTGAAGCGCTTTATGACTTTTTAGAACGATTACAACAAAATAATGCTAAAGAGTGGATGGACGATCATCGGAGCGAGTATAAAACGGTTCGCGCGTTTTTTGTCTCTTGGTTAGATGAACTCAACATCAAGCTTGCCAAGGTAGATCCACAATATTTTGATACTCCTGGTAAAAAAGGAATCAATCGCATCAATAACAATCTGATGTTTTATCCCAATAAACCCATATATAAAGACCATTTTGGGGCAGGATTAGACCAACTTACCAAGCAAGGAGATTTTTATATTGAGTTTGGTCTAAAACAAAATTTGCTTGCAGGCGGTTATTGGCGTCCAGAAAGGAAAGTTTTAAAAAGCTTACGTGAGGCTATTGACTATAATGGAGAAGAGTTGCTTGCTATTCTAGAAAAGCCTTCTTTTAAAAAACGATTTGGAAATTTATATATAGATAATCCGTTAAAAACAGCGCCAAAAGGGTATGCAAAAGACCATCCTTATATTGAATTATTGAGACATAAAACTCTAGGGGTAGAAGTCTTTATGTCTAGAGAAAAAGTGATGTCTCCCAATTTTCAAGAGTATTGTATAGAAGTCTACCTTGAACTATTACCTTTTAGAAGGTACTTGAGAGAGGCTGTGAGTGTTTAGATACACTATTATTTTACTTGTAAATGAATATGGTCATCGTGACGAACTGCTTGGCAACCGTGATAGCGTAATTTTGGATGCGCTAGATTCATGCGAGAACGCAGGTGTGGCTCAATAAAAACCTTAGCGATTTGGGCTTGTTCCAGGATTTTTTGTAGTAATTTTCGTGTTGCTTTATTAGAGAATCCAAGCGCTGGACGCGTTTTACCTAAAGTGAGATACTTAGGGAAATCATATTGCCAATATCCTTTGTTCTTACAAACCTCTATTTGATTGTATTCACTCGACAAGGGTTCTTCAAAAACGCCATAACCACTTCTAGAGGGTTTAGTATTAACCACCTCACCCTTGTCATCGTGATATACTAATGAGATATCCAATTTCTTACCATCATTATGACTTAAGTGTGGTAGTAATGGGAAACCATCCCAAAAAGGAAAATTAGCGTCTAAACAATGTAATTCGAGTCCAGGATAAGATTGTTCCATGTTTCTAGACACATCGCCCAAAAGTATATTGATTTGAGGAACCACATAATTTCTATTCGTGAGTACGGTAAAGAACATATGCATCTTTACACGGTCATTGGTTTGAATTTTTTCTCTTCCAAAATAAGGCGCAATTAATGGTACTAGCACAAAAGTACTCAAGGCATAAAGCAAGAAGAAACTCCCTATATACTTCGCCTTATTTTTCCTAAACAGTAGATAAGAGACTAAAAGAATTACACCTCCTATTTGTGTGGTGATGCTAAGAATAATTACAAGAATCAGTAATGTTAGGAATTTGAAAACCCTCATGGATGTTTTTCTAGATACTCCATAACGTTTTGAGTTGCACCCGTATTGCTATTTACAAAGTGACCTGCAATCATTCCTGTTTGGGCTCTAAATTTTGAATCTATTAGTAGTTTAGCAAGAACTTCAACAAATTCCAGACTGTTTTGTACAGTATACAGTCCTGCCAATTGACCCAATCGTTTAGCCTCTGGAAACCTATCAATCTTGCTTCCGGTTATTATTGGAATTCCAAAAGTGGCGGGCTCTAATATATTGTGTAAACCAGTCGTTCCAAATGCACCTCCCACATAGGCCACATCTGCATAGCTATATACTTTAGACAGTAATCCTATAGTATCTAGAATGAGTACATCATAGTCCCGTAAATCTTTCCCTTCCATCTCTGAAAACAAAACCGTTTTGACTTTCAAATTTTGCTTAAGCGTTGCAATCTTATCCGGTCTAATCTCATGAGGCGCAATAATAAATTTAGCTACTCCTTCCCTATTATTAATAAAAGAAGTAATTATACTGTTTCCTTCTGTCCACGTGCTTCCGCATACGACACAAAGGGAATTGTTTTTAAAGGCTTCTACAAAATCGAGCCTGTTATCCATTTCAATTTGTTTAGACACTCGATCAAATCGGGTATCTCCACTTATCATTTGATTGGAAAACCCAAGTTTACTCAGGGCTTCTGCTGAGGCCTTGTCTTGTAAAAAGAAATATTCAAAAGCACTTAAGGAAGGCACCATCCACTTGCCATAGCCTTTAAAAAAAGCTTGTTCTTCTCTAAAAACTCCGGAGAGTAAAAAGCTGCGATGCTTTCTTTTTTTTAGTTCGCTTAAGTAGTTAGGCCAGAACTCATATTTCACAAAAAAGCTCATCGCCGGTTTCACGATATCTAAAAACTTACGGGCATTAATAGGAGTATCAAGTGGTAAATAGGCAGTAGCTTTCGCGAAAGCGTTATTCTTCTTAATCTCATAGCCAGACGGTGAGAAAAAAGTAATCAATAATTGGTGATTAGGAAACCGTTCTTTAATTTTTTCCAAGACAGGAACAGCTTGTTCATATTCTCCAAGGGAGGCCGCATGAAACCATATAACGGGAATGTGCCCTTCCAGTTGTTGCTCCAGCCAAGTAAAGACTCCCTTACGCCCCTTCACAAAAAGCCGCATCTTCCTACTAAAGAGGCCACTCACAGGTAACACCCATTGCAGAATAGTAATCGCAAGATTGTATAAGAAATGCATTAGGGCTAAAATACCGCTTTGTCTTAAAATACATTGTCTACAGCATACAGATTTTGTATTTTTACAGCAATTTAGTACACGATTCGCGGTGTTTCGCGATACTCATTAAACCTCGGTCTTCCGAAAATTTCTAAGCATGAAAAAAATTCAAATGGTAGACCTTAAAGGTCAATATGCAGGCATTAAAGAACGTGTAGATGCATCTATACAGGAGGTTATTGATAGCGCCGCTTTTGTAAATGGTCCAGAGGTGCACGCCTTCCAGAAAGAACTAGAAGACTATTTAGGGATTAAACATGTGATTCCTTGCGCAAACGGTACAGATGCTTTACAAATTGCTCTAATGGGACTTGGACTAAAGCCTGGTGATGAAGTCATTACTGCAGATTTTACTTTTGCTGCTACCGTAGAGGTGATTGATTTATTGCAGCTCACTTCAGTACTGGTAGATGTAGATCCTGTAAATTTTAACATCGATACAGAAGCAATAAAAAAAGCAATCACGCCTAAAACCAAGGCCATCATCCCGATTCACTTATACGGCATGGCGGCTAATATGAATGCTATTATGGACATTGCAAATGAGCACAATCTTTTTGTGATTGAAGACAACGCTCAAGGAATAGGCGCAACATACACAGGGCGTGATGGTAGCAAACTCAAAACAGGTACTATGGGTCATGTAGGAACGACTTCCTTCTTCCCTTCAAAAAACTTAGGTTGTTATGGTGATGGAGGTGCGATATTTACCAATGATGATGAGCTTGCTCACACCATTAGAGGCATCGTAAATCACGGCATGTACAAAAGGTATCATCACGATGTCGTAGGGGTAAATAGCAGGCTAGATTCTATCCAAGCGGCGGTTTTAAGAGCAAAGCTGCCTAAACTAGACAGTTATAATGATACCCGACGCAATGCAGCTAGAAAATACTCTGAAGCTTTTGCTAGTATTGAAAAAATTATCACTCCTTTTGTTTGTGATAGCTGTGATTGCCATGTTTTCCATCAATATACCTTGCGATTAAAGGGTACTGACAGAGATGCGCTCGCGGCTCATCTTGTAGAGAAAGGGATACCTCACGGGATTTATTACCCTATTCCTTTACACAAACAAAAAGCCTATCAAGACACCCGTTATAAAGAAGAGGACTTCCCTATAACGAATACCTTAGTAAAGGAGGTCCTCTCGCTTCCTATGCATACAGAATTAGATGACGAACAAATTGATTATATTACAAAGACAATTATTGACTTTGTAAATTGATAAACTCGCTATTATGAAAAAACATATTCTCTTTATCCTCATTTGTACAATGGGGATTTTTTCTTATGCCCAAGAACGAACTTTATTACACTGTGGTAAACTTGTAGATACTAAAAATGGGAAAGTACTTACTGAACAGACGGTCATTGTAGAAGGCAACAAAATAATAAAGGTTGCAAATGGTTACGCTTCCGCGAAAGCAAACGAAACCATCATTAACCTCAAATCCCAAACCGTAATGCCTGGTCTCATTGATATGCACGTGCATATTGAGGGAGAAACGAGCCCAAGCAGGTACTTGGAGACCTTCACAAAAAACAAAGCCGATGTCGCATTTAAAGCCTATGAAATTGGGGAACGAACCCTAATGGCAGGTTTTACTGGAGTGCGAGATTTAGGTGGGTCTGGAGTAAATGTATCCTTGCGCAACGCTATTAATGCAGGAACGATAAAAGGCCCAAGGATATTTACTGCCGAAAAAGCGATAGGAACCACTGGAGGCCATGCCGACCCAACTAATGGATATCGAGAAGATCTTATGGGTGACCCAGGACCAGAAAAAGGTGTTATTAATAGTGTTGATGATGCTCGCAAAGCGGTTCGCCAGCGCTATAAAAATGGTGCTGACTTAATTAAAATCACAGCTACTGGAGGGGTGCTTAGTGTGAGTAAAAATGGAGTAAACCCGCAGTTTACGCAGGAAGAAGCTAATGCTATTGTAGCCACAGCAAAAGAATATGGAATGAATGTAGCTGCTCACGCTCATGGTATAGAAGGAATGCAAAGAGCAATTAAAGCTGGGGTACAGACTATAGAACACGGTTCCTTAATGGATAGAGAAACTGCAAAGCTCATGAAACAATACAATTGCTATCTAGTTCCAACCCTATCTGCAGGCAGATATGTACGACAACAAGCAGATATAAAAGGGTATTATCCAGACATTATTATTCCAAAAATAATGAAGGTAGATGAAGGAATACGTGCTACGATGAAAATGGTTGTGCAAGAAGGTGTACCCATTGCTTTCGGGACAGATGCTGGTGTTTTTCCTCACGGAGATAACGCCAAAGAATTTGCCTATATGGTAGACACTGGTTGGTCAGAAATGTTCTCTATTCAGTCGGCAACAATAACTAATGCTAAGTTACTAGATATGGAAGGTCAACTAGGCGTTATTTCAAGCGGTTTCTTAGCAGATATTATAGCAGTAGATGGAAATCCTATAGAGAATATTAATGTGATGGAAAACGTCTCTTTTGTAATGAAAGATGGGGTTATCCATAAAAATTAAGACAAGGCTAAGCACTCACCGTATTTCCTAAATCAATTGTATAAAAAATCCCGTTTAGAAAACATTCTAAACGGGATTTTTAGTTCTTATTAAATAGCGCTTTTACTTCGCAATAACAATAAATTCTGATCGTCTATTTAATTGGTGTTCTTCTTCACTACACTCAATACCATTGCCACAGGCATTGGTCAATTGTGTTTCTCCATATCCTCTTCCTGTAAGTCTTGCATTAGCTATGCCCCCATTATTTACAATATAACGTATTGTAGATAGGTTTCTATTTTGAGAAAGTGTCATATTATACGCATCTGGCGCACGGCTATCTGTATGTGAACGCACGTCAATTTTAAGATTTGGATATTCTTTCATCACAGCGATTACCTTCTCTAATTCTAAGGCCGCATCTGGGCGGATATTAAACTTATCATAATCAAAGTAAATAGGATTTAATTCTAAGGTCTTTGCCAAGTCATCACCTAGCTCTACCCTTAAGGGTGGCTTTAAGTATAAGTCTCTATTTAAGACTAGACCTACTTCATTACTCGTATTTACAATTGCCTCTGCTGGCTCATAAGTTGGTTTGCTCGCTCTAACGATATACGAAGTTGCGCAATCTACATCCGGGAAGCTAAATCTCCCTGCATTATCACTCGTCTTTGTAGCAACAACCTCATTAGCAATATTTCGCAACTCCACCGTAGCTTGTGGTAAAATTTCATCTGTTTTTACATCTCTAGTTACTCCTGTAATATTCTGAGCACAGCTAGTCAAAAGCCCAACATCTTTATCTGTTCTTACAAAAGAATAAATATCATCATTCCCTATTCCAGAAGCACGGCTAGATGAAAAATATCCTTCACCTTTTTTATCGTTTAATATTAATCCAAAATCATCTGCACTACTATTTACTGGTTTTCCTACATTAAAGGCCTCTCCTGTTGTTCCATTTTCTGCCAGTTGAGTAACAAAAACATCTAACCCTCCTAAACCTACGTGACCGTCTGAGGCAAAAAACAGCTTATTGTTTTCACTAATAAATGGAAAGGTCTCTCTCCCTTCGGTATTAATCTCATCTCCTAGGTTCACTGGGTCTCCAAAACTACCATCACTATTAATGCTCACTTTCCACAAATCGCTTAAGCCTTTTGTACCTGGTCTATCTGATGCAAAATATAAGGTCTCTCCATCTGGACTTAAAGCTGGGTGGGCAGTAGAAAAATCATCACTATTAAAAGGTAATTCTTCAGGGGTACTCCAACCCTCATTAGATTTATAACTTCTAAACAACTTTAGCTTTGTTGTTCCTGATTCGTCTCTTCTTAATTTCTTTTTCTTTGTATAATTATTACGTGTAAAATAGACCACTGCCTCATTCTCTGTAAACACAGAAGTCGTCTCGTGATAAGGGGTATTCATACCCGCGTCAAATTTTGTAACAGTTGGATTCTTGTCCTTAGGATCATCTACAATAAAAAGATCTGTAAATGGCTGATCATTCCAGTCGTGAATGTAATCTCCTGTACTACTTTCTCTGTTTGATGAGAATACTACACGATCTCCATAAAAACTAGGTGCAAAGTCTTCCATCTCAGAATTGAAAAATACTTGTGAAGCAGCATATCGTCCAGATTGCACTTCAATTTCTTTTAGGTAATCTCGCTCCTTTGCAAACATTTCGCCTCGAATATCATTACCATTAACCTCATTAAATTTTTCCATCTGCTCATCCGCAAGGTCATAACGATTCGTGCTTTTAAGCGATTGTGCGTACTTAAAGTAATACTCTGGCTCTAGGTTATCATCACCGCCCTCAGAAGCAGTAACTAACTGACTATACCATTTGGACGCCTCTTGATACTCTCCCGTTAAATAGTACGAATCTCCTAACTTCTTTAACACCTCTGGAGAGGTAAATCCACGCCCGGCAACACGAGTGTATAATTTTCTGGCATCTACAAAAGCATATTCATCAAACTCTTCTGTAGCCGCTTTTACCTTAGTTTCTTGAGCTCGCATTCCTAAGGAAAGGAAGCAAACCACAAGGAGTAATGCACTGTTATATAATTGTTGTCTCATAAGTAACTATTTTTGGTCAACTAATTTTTATTTTTTGCTTTCGCCAAAGCACTCTTTTTTGTTTTTACAATATTCTTCTAATTTCTTTT